>NZ_JBYMTK010000008.1:0-180285 GCF_057773105.1 Dietzia sp. IBK-p2-15D | reverse complement strand
ATAGTCGCCTTATAGAGTTTACTTTGAGGCGTAGGTCACATTTACGAGGAGGAAGAACGCATGGTAGACATCTCGCGTCCATGGATCGTGGATACCCCGCTCAGCGAAAGATGGCCGGTCTACACCCGCGCCAACGTGGGCGAGGTCTCACCCAACGTGACCACCCCGCTCATGTGGACCATGATCGGCGGACCTCCGGCCGAGAAGCAGTGGAAGCAGGGGTTGGTCGAGTTCGGCGCCTTCGATGCCGACGAGTTCCGCGATGTCATCGACATCCAAGGAATGATCCACGGATACATCTACCTGAACCTCTCCAACGCGCGGACCTTCGGAGCGCGCATGCCCGGCGCGAGCCCGGAACTGATGGACCGCACCTACCTCGGTGAGATCGAAGCACCGCCCTACCTGCCCCACCCGGACGACGCCAAGCCCGAGTACACCGAGCGCATCCTCGAGACCGTGCAGCGCGTCCTCTCAGAGAGGGAGCGGCCGGACGTCGCTCGCCACAAGGAGGCGGCAGCGACTCTCCGGGCCGCCCGCCCGGACCTGTCGACACTCTCCGACAAAGAACTACTCGCCCACGAGCGGGAGATCATCGCCGGGATCTACTCCGAGGTCCTCCGCACCCACCTGAGGATGGTCTACGAAGGCTCGGTAGTGACAGGCGCGCTGGACCAGACCGTCGCCTCGATGGGCGACCCCAGTCTGGCGATCACACTCATGGGTGGCCTCGGTGACATCGCGTCGGCAGCACCGAACCAGGCGATGTGGGATCTCGGCCAGATGGTCAAATCGGATTCCGACCTCACCGCCGAGTTCGACAAGGGACTCGACGGACTCGAGGAGCGCCTCCGCGCCAGCGACTCGGCCGCCGCGAAGGAGTTCGTGGAGAAGTTCGACGAGTTCATCTACAAGTTCGGCTCGCGGTCGACCGACGAATGGTCGGCGATGCCCAAGAACTGGGAGAACCACCCGAGGATCCCGCTGGGCATGATCGGCCGGATGCGGCTCCAGGACGACAGCAAGCACCCGGCGAACAACTCGGCGCGCCTCCGCAAGGAGCGTGAGGAGCTCACCGCCTCCATCAGGGAGGGCCTCAAGGACAACCCCGAGGCCCTGGCAGGTATCGACGGAGTCCTCGCCTCGGCCGAGCTCTACTCCCGGGCCAGGGAGCAGTCCAAGACCAACACCATCCGCATCCTCCACGAGGCCAGGATGGCGATCTGGGAACTGGCCAACCGCTACGTCGCCAAGGGCGTCCTCGGGCGGCCCGAGGACCTGACCATGCTGCGAGAGGACGAGCTCGATTCGTTCATCCAGGACCCACAGAAGTGGGTGCCGATCATCGCGGAGCGGTTCGAGTGGGCCGACGAGCTGGCCCAACTGGAACCCCCGTTCTTCGTCGACGGCGAGATCCCGCCCGTGACGGAGTGGCCCAAGAAGGTCGCCCCGGACCTCGCACCGGCCAAATCCGGTGACGTCCTCCACGGCATCGGCGCATGCGCCGGAACCGCGACCGGCATCGCCCGGATCATCACCGACCCTGAGGACGCCGAGGACCTTGAACCAGGTGAAATCCTCGTCGCGCCGCTCACGGACCCGGGCTGGACCCCGATCTTCACCTCCGCGGCAGCCGTGGTCGTCAACGTCGGAGCCTCCATGAGCCACGCCGCGATCGTGAGCCGTGAACTGGGCATCCCCTGCGTCCTCGGCATCCGGGGCGCGACCAAGAAGATCAAGGACGGAGCGATGCTGACAGTCGACGGCGCTGCCGGCACCGTCACCGTTCACTGACAACGACCCGTTCTTCGGCGGCGACGAGGCCGGCTCCTCCCTTCAGGAGGAGCCGGCCTCTCGGCACATCAGGCGAGACGAGCGGACGCAGGCATAAGGCGCCCCCATCGTCAGAGGGCGTCCTCCACCAACATCTCCGGACGCGGCGTCTGCCACGGCATCAGCGACCGCGCCCCCATTCCCCCGTCCACCGGGAGAACCACCCCGTTGACGTACGACGCGGCGCGTGACGCGAGGAACAGCGCAGCATGGGCGATGTCCTCCGGTGCCCCCTCCGGCGGCGGGACCGGCTTCCGCCACGCGTCCGGGCCGTCGTCCTCCGCGGCGTAGCGACGGCGGCTGCCGTCACCGTGGTCGACCGCGATACTGCCGACACGGATCGCGTTACAGCGGATTCCGAGGTGCCCGTAACCCGTCGCGATCGATCGTGTGAGCGCCTCCAGGCCACCCTTCGCCGTCGAGTAGGTGTCGAAACCGGGCATCGCCTGCGCTGCCGCGAGAGAGGAGATGTTGACGATCGCACCGCGCCGTTGACGCATCATGTGCGGCAGGGTGTATCGGGAGGGCAGGAAGGCACTGGTGAGGGTCCGGTCGAGAACCTTGCGCCAGTTGTCCAGCGAGATATGGCCGATCGGGCCGTCGGTGTCCCGCGTATGGAGGAGGTCGGTCGGGCCGGCATTGTTGACCAGGACCGATATGGCGCCATGGGTGGCGATCGCGCCGTCGATCAAGGCCTTCACGTCGGCCTCGTCGGTGACGTCGGCGCGCCGGAACTCCACGCCTCGCGCGATCTCTCGCGCGGCGGCCGCACCGTTCTCCTCATTTCGACCGCAGATGATCACGCGTGCGCCACGCTCCGCGTACAGCTCGGCGATAGCACGGCCGATGCCCCGTGAACCCCCGGTAACCAGAGCCACGTCACCCTCTATGCCGAACGGATCCGTCATCGTTACTGTCCCGCTCTGTCCGACACCCACGCGAGTGCGTTGGCGAGCAGTCGTCGGTATGCCGGGTTGTCGAAGGCACCCGGGCTGTCGCCGAGCTGGATGTAGACGATGCGGCTCCGGGGATGGTCGCGGACCCAGGCCACCACTCCGGACCCTGTCGGGTGCTCCCACCCGTCGTTGGTGTCACGCCTGCCGTTCACCGCGTTCCAGGTGGACCAGACGGTCTGGTCGGTGAGCTCGGCGTCCGTCGTGAGCAAGGGGGTAATCACGTCGTCGTAGACCTCGGAGAGATACACCTCGTCGGTGACGGCGAATCCGTCTTCCAGCCCTGCGAGCACCGGGTGCGTCCCGACAGGGCTCACCTTCTGCGTGACGGCATGTCGATACCCCGAGTCCGCCTGCTCGTCGGTGCGCACGAAGTGGAATCGCCCGCCCATCACCCGACCATATTCGGGCCAGGTGGGCCAGGCCGCCAGCGCGTGGTGGACAAAGACGAACCCGTGACCCGCCTCGACGAGCCGCAGAAAGTCCCTCCGGAACGAGTCCGGAGGTTCCACCAGGTCGGGCCGGGTGTGGTCGGCCTTGAAGACATAGCCGGGCATGTCGTACATCAGGAAGGCATCCCACTTGTCTGCCTCCGCGGGGGAGAAGTGAACCTGGGCGGCGGGTTGTTCCACCTGGGTACATTCGATTCCCGGCAACGCGTCCAGCATCGCCCCGAAAGCAGAGCGGTCGTACTTGTGCCCCTTGGTGACGGACAGGACGTCGAGTTTCCCTCCCATGACGGACCGAACTCTCAACCCTGGACCCGGGACAGCAGCCCGCCGTCCACCACGAAGTTGACTCCGGTGCTGAACGAAGCGCGAGGGCTCGCGAGGAAGGCCACAGCGTTAGCCACGTCGACCGGGTCGCCGTAGCGCCCCAGCGGGAGTTCACCCAGCACTCGTTCATAGACCTCGGGACGACTCTGGCGGACCTGATCCCAGGCGCCGCCTTCGAACTCGATCGGGCCGGGTGACACGGTATTGACGCGGATCCCCTCAGGCCCCCAGGCGCGAGCCAGGGCGGACGCATGGTGCAACACGGCCGCCTTGATGGCACCGAACGAGTTCGGCCCGGACGGGATATCCACGTCGAGTGCGCTGGTCGAGCTGATGGCCACGACGGCACCCTGACCCGATTCGAGCAGATGGGGCTTGGCCGCCTCCGCCAGGATCGCGAAGGCCTGCAGGTCTCCGCGGGCGCTGTCGACCCAGGAGTCGTCCCCCTTGAGGCTGCCGGGCGACGCGTTCGACACCACCACGTCGAGACCACCGAGGGCGTCGGCGCTGGCGGCGACGAATCGGCGGACGGCGTCCGGGTCGGTGACGTCGACCGTCTCCGCGTACACGGTCACGCCCCGCGCCTCCAGCGCGTCACGTGCCTCGTACAGTGGGCCCTCGGTGCGAGCGCACAGCGCCAGCGAGCACCCCTCCTCGGCCAGCACCGACGCGATCGTCCGACCGATGCCGCGGCTCCCCCCGGTGATCAACGCCCGTCGTCCGTTCAGTTCCAGGTCCATCTCACGCCCCTTGTCGAAAGTCTGATAGCAAACCATTTAGTTCACGACTATACTTACCTACATCGTCAGAAGAGACAACCCCAACCGAGGAGTGCCCCATGGCTGCAGCGCATCTGGTCAAGCCGACCATCGACATCGGGATCGTCACCACCAATCCAGAGGCGATGGTGGACTTCTACGGCAATGTCATCGGGTTCCCCCCGTTGCCCGACGTTCCCATGTCCGGATTCCTGGTCAAGCGGTTCCAGGTCGGCGACTGCGTTCTCAAACTGGCGACCTTCGACACCCCGCCGGCCGCGAATCACACCGTCGGCGCCCTCGAGGCGTCGACCGGCCTCCGCTACTGGACGGTGTCAGTCTCCAACCTCGACGAGGTCCTCTCCGCGGTCCAAGAAGCCGGCCAGCGGGTGGTCGAAGGACCGACCGAGGTCCGACCCGGCGTCAGTATCGCGATCGCCACCGACCCCGACGGCAATCTCGTCGAGTTCGTCAACCGCCCAGCCTGAGAGGCCCCTCCATGACCACCATCGGACTCGTGCTTCCCCAACTCGGCCCCGTGACGGACATGCACGTCATCAAGGACGTCTCCCAGCAAGCGGAGGAGATGGGTTTCGCGCACCTCTGGGCGCAGGACCATTTCATGTACGCCCTGGAGCAGGAGGGCGAGTACGGCGGCAGCGCCGCAGCCCAGCCTGACGTGTACAAGTCCGTCTACGGTCCCCTCCAGGTCCTGCCCGCGGTCGCCGCGTGGACCGAGGAGATCGGTCTCGGCACCAGCGTCCTGGTCGGGGGGAACCACTGGCCGGTCCAGCTCGCCAACGAGCTGGCCACGATCGACCAGCTGAGCGGGGGCCGGCTCACCGCCGTGGGATTCGGCGTGGGGTGGTCCGTGGAGGAACACAAGGCGGTGGGTGTGGACCCGAGGACACGAGGCCGCCGCATCGAGGAGTTCCTCGAGGTACTCACGAAGTGCTGGGGCGAGGACCCCGTTGAACACCACGGCGAGTTCTTCGACGTGCCCCGGTCGATCGTCCGGCCCAAGCCGCTACAGTCCCCGCACCCGCGGTTGATGTCGGGGATGTGGTCCGAGAAGGGCCTCAAGCGAACCGCGGAGCACTACGACCTGTGGAATCCCGGCTCGATGCCGATCGCCCAGGCCTCCGAGATCCTGGGACGGATCAACTCGATGCGACCAGAGGGCCTGAAACCGGTCGACGTGATCTACCGCGCCAGTCTGCAGTCGACCGCCGGGAAGATCACCAGCGTGGCGGAGATCGCGGAGCGCACCCTGCAGGCCGCAGCGGCCGGCTTCGAGTCCGTCATCGTGGAGACGAACTTCTGCTCGGACATCAGATCCCGCGAGGACTGGATGGCCACGGTGTCCTCGCTCCAGCCGATCCTGGACGCAGCGGCCACATCTCGCTGATTCTGATGGGGATACCCCCGGGGCAGGCGCACGGATCTCCCGATACGCAGATCCTCACCTGCCGGCGCCTGTCCGCCTGGAGAGTGGGCGTTGTACCCGGTTATGCGTACTTAGTCAGAGTTGACCGCCGTTGAACCACGCCTCGAGGCGCTCCCGCTGCGCTTCGCTCACGTACTCGATCAGGGTGTCCGGCATGGCAGCGGACGTCGCATAGACGATGTCGACGGTCCCGTCCCCCTGCCTGACGACACCGACGATGTGGTCGCCAGCCGCTTCGAGGGAAGCCAGTCGCGCTTCAGGGTCCGGTTCCCACACTCCGAGGTGGTGGATGCCCGGCGCCCCGGGAGAGTAGATACCGTCGCCACGGGCCTCGATCACCTCGAGCCGGAACGGCCCCTGACGTGAATAGGTGACGCGGATCTCGACCGGGCCGCGGCTTCCGTTGACGCGGTCGTCGAGATCTTTCACCACATAGGTCGAGGGCGGATTGAACGTGTAACCCAGTTTCGCCTCGAAGTCCGCGACGGCGGCTTCGAGGTCACTCACGATGAAACCCGCATGGTAAGGCTGCAAGACGGACATGTCTTCTCCTGCTCATTCTGGTACTGAATTGTGTCCCTGACCGGACGAGGTGCGCCGACCCTACGAGGTCACGATGCGCTCGGTTCGTCGACCTGCTGCATGCGATGGACACCGCGCGGCGCGGCGATCCACACGCACAGCTGTGGGTCTGCGTCGAATCGATCGCCCTCCAGCCACCGGCCGTTCTGCGCGAACCACCCCACTCGTCCGCTCTTGTCCGTCACCTTGACCCGACCGTCATCGGGTTCGTAGAGGGCCTTGGTATACGGGTGTCGAATTCCGTTCATGACTCGTCGTCCTCCAGGTAGCTGTCCATCAGCCGATGCATCCACCGGATGTTGTCCTCCTGATAGTTCGCGAACGTCACTTCTGTGTGGCGCGCGGTCTCCATCCCGTACTGAACCTTCTCCATGTTGTTGCAGTCCTGGTCCAACACGTTGCCGAGCATCCCCAACGGCGAGCCGGCGAACGGGTCGTCAGGGCCGAGCCGGGTCTCGTCGGCAGGCTTCGGCCGTTCACCGGTGAACGGTGCCACGATGAAGACGTCCATGACGCACGTACGGTGATCGTCCCCGTTGGGCCGGAAGCGGTAGACGATCTTGTGCACGCCGCCCCACGGCATCAGGTTGGGGAAGACGGTGTAGGTGAAGTTGTCGACCAGCTCGCAGTCGGCCCAGTCCTCGATCTTCTCTCCGATCAGACCACGCCACTTCTCGCGGGTGTTCCGGACGATGAACGACCTCGCCGTCTCACCCTCGCGGAGCTCGACCGGCAGGGGCTCGTCTTCGCGGATGTCCATCGTGGAGCGCAGCATCTCCTCGGCGCTGGGATCCCACGGCATCATCGGCCCCACCACCTCCGACGGCGTGATGAACCGCGCAAACTTGTCATAGACGTCCACCTGGCACACGCCGAACGCAGCGTAGGGCACGGTCTGGGGGTGGGTTGTGGCGGCGTGCCAGCACTCCATGAACGCCTCCTGCGCCACTTTCCAGTTGCACCGCAGGATCTTGGACACGTGCGCCTCGAGGTACCGACTCTCCAGGTCCCACTTGGCGAAGTGGCCAGCGAAGTCGCCGAGATACTCCTCGAGAGACCCCGCTCCGGGATCCGGGTTAATGAAGACGAACCCTCCCCATGTGCCGACCTGAGCGTCCGGCAAGCGGAACGTGTCGGGGTTCACGTGCGGAAACTCCCAATCGGCCGGGATCCGTTTGAGTTCGCCGTCGAGCTTCCACGTCATCCCGTGGAACGAGCAGCGGATCTCCGCACAGTTCCCCGCGTAGTCCTTGAGCTGCCTCCCGCGGTGTAGGCATGAGTTGGGATAGGCGCGGATCTCGTTCTCCGCGCTCCTGATCACCAGAAAGGAGAGGCCGGCGATCTCGTAGACCACGTGGTCGCCCACCTCGGGGATGTGCTCCTCGCGGCAGGCGACCTGCCAGGTCCTCTTCCAGATCCGCTCCTTCTCCCGCTCGTGCCAGTCCCGCGAGACAAATCGCTCGATGGACGACGTGAGGAAGTCGAACTCGCCACGGGACTCCTGCCGGATATGCGACGGCACCTCCCTGGTATCCAGATCCAGGACATCCTGGTAGGAGACCCTGCGGTCCCCGACGTCAAGCCGCTCTCCCATGTCCTTCTCCACTTCTTCCGGATCAGTGAACTAGTCTTATACTAGACTATTTATAGCCCGATCAATAGACTTCGGCCATGATTCCCAGGACAGAACCGACCGTCGGCCACGCGCGCCACCCGGCGTCCCGCAGACTCCGGTTCGACCGACTCTTCAATGCGCGAGACCTCGGGGGGCTGCCGGCTCGAGACGGTCACCTGATCCGTCCCGGTCGCCTCGTCCGCTCTGACGACCCCCATCTCACAACCCGAGCCGATCGTGGGACCCTGAACTCCCTCGAGATCGACTCGGTCATCGACCTGCGCACGGAGGGCGAGGTGCAGACCCGGGGATCTGACGCATGGGCCGAGCTCGGGGTTCGCCGGCTCGCGACGCCGTGGTGGACACACGTGCCACCGTTCGAGGAGCAGCATCGCTACCTCCGTCCGGAGTCGACTGCTGATCTGTACGCCGAGATGCACCGGTCGAGTCTCGAGAACCAGCGGACGGCGTGGCTCGCGCTCACCACCGCAACCGAGGGACGGACCCTCATCCATTGCGCATCAGGGCGCGACCGCACGGGGATCATGGTGGCCATCCTGCTCAGCAGCCTCGGCGTACCCCGTCAGGACATCCTCGACGACTACAGCTACAGCAGCATCGGCATGATCGCGATGTTGGACCACCTCGAGTCGACAGCGACCCCTGAGGAACTCGAGCAGCTCAACCTAGACCGCGACGCCGCGATCCGCACCCCCGCGGAGACGATCGACCGCTTCCTCGACTGGCTCATCGGCGAACACGGAAGTACCGAGGGCTACTTCCGAGACCTGGACTGCCCACAGGTCCCGGGCGCTCTACGGGACACCCTGCTCACCGCCTGACCCCGACGGAGTGTGAGACTGGACACAACGGTCCGCCTTGGATACGATTACTCTACTGCTAGATGATCTAGTTCTAGAGAAGTCGAGGAGAGTCAGATGTCCGAAGTGCGAATCCTGCAGGCAGCGCGACTCAAGGGGCGTCTGTCCCCCGAGGCCGCGGCGATCTGCGCGGACGTGAGCGTCGAGGAAGCGGCGGCGGAGATCGCTCGCCTGCGCGAACAGGAACTCCTCAAGGGGGACCCGAACGTCCGCGCGACGCCTGCCGGCAAGGCCCGCGTGGCCTCGCTGATCGAGGCGGAACGGAACACGATCGACGCCTCGGCGCTCGCCGCTGCCTACGAGGAGTTCGACAGCCACAATAACCAGCTCAAAGCCGTCATCACCGACTGGCAGATGCGCGACGGGGCTCCGAACGATCACACCGATCCCGAGTACGACGCGAGCGTGATCGCACGCCTCGTCACCCTGCACGAAGGATTCGCGCCACTGGTGGCCAGGATCGCCGGCCTGGCGTCGCGACTCGGTCCGTACTCTGCCAGGTTCGACCACGCGATCGACCAGGTCCGCGGTGGCGACCACACGTTCATCGCGCGTCCGATCATGGACAGCTACCACACCGTCTGGTTCGAGTTCCACGAAGAGCTGATCGGCCTTCTCGGACTGAACCGCGAAGAAGAAGCGGCCGCCGGCCGCGCCGTCTGAGGAGCGAGCGGATATGTCTTTGATCTGGCTGGGCGACGTCCCTGACCTCGACCGTGACCTCGCTGGCGGCAAAGCCCTCAGCATCAACAAGATGCGCAACCTCGGTCTACCCGTGCCGCCCGCATTCGTACTGACGACCAGCTGCTGCAGACAGGTCATCGACAACGGGGGTGACCTGACCGACGAGGTGCTCGACTCGTTGCGGGAGGGCGTCCGACGCCTCGAGGACGAAACCGGCCGTCGCCTCGGCGGTGGCGACCGCCGACCGATGCTGGTCTCCGTGCGTTCGGGGGGCGCCCGGAGTATGCCCGGCATGATGGACACGGTCCTGAACCTCGGCATCAACGACGAGATCGAAGCCATCCTGGCCGAGTCCACCAAGGATCCGGCGTTCGCCGCCGACACCCACCGGCGCTACCGCGAGCAGTTCCAGAAGGTCGTCGGGTCCGAGGCCACCGGTGACCCGTGGGCCGACCTTGTCAACGCCGCCGCGGCCGTCTTCCGGTCCTGGGACTCACCCCGGGCCGTCTCGTACCGGAACCACCACGGCATCGCCGACGGTGGCGGCACCTCGGTGACGGTTCAGGCGATGGTGTTCGGCAACCTCGACGACGACTCGGGCACCGGAGTCCTCTTCACTCGCAACCCGATGACGGGTGAATCCGAGGCGTTCGGCGAATGGCTCCCCCGGGGCCAGGGAGAGGACGTGGTGTCGGGGCGTTTCGACGCCCAGCCCCTCCATACGCTCCAGGCCCAGCTCCCCGCGGTCTACGACGAACTGATGGCGGCCGCCGCCACACTCGAGGCGTGGGGGCAGGACGCCCAGGACATCGAGTTCACGGTCGAGCGGGGAAAGCTCTTCCTCCTCCAGACCCGAGCCGCCAAGCGGTCGCCCCAGGCCGCTGTCCGCATCGCCGTGTCGCTGCACGAGCGGGGCGTGATCGACAAGGACCGCGCAGTGGAGCTCGTCTCCGAAGCGCAACTCCAGGCGGCGATCCAACCGCACATCGATCCACTGGCACGGGCCTCGGCGACGCTGCTCGCCAAGGGCCTGCCCGCCTGTCCGGGCGTCGCGGTCGGCACGGTCGTGACGTCGTGTGAGGACGCGGAGGACCTCGCCGACGAGGGCGGGAGTGTCATCCTGGCCAGGCCGACCACGGACCCCGACGACGTCGCGGGCATGGTCGTCGCCAGTGCCGTGATCACCGAGATCGGCGGTTCCACCTCGCACGCCGCCGTGGTGAGCCGCGAACTGGGCCTCCCGTGTGCAGTCGGCTGCGGCAAGGGAACGTTGATGGGGCTGGAGGGCCAGACGGTCACCGTCGACGGCACTACCGGTGAGATTTTCGAGGGAACACTCCCGGTGGTCTCCGACTCCACCCGGGACCACGAGGCGGCCACGACCTTGATGGAGTGGGCGGGCAGCCGTCCGCGGCAGGGGGTATGACGTGACGTTCGCGGGCGAACTCGCTCGAGCGCGGCCCGCGGAGATCGCGGTCCGCGATGCCGACACAGCCCTCACATGGGCGGAGGTCGACGACCGCCTGAGACCAGCGGTGAGCGCGCTACAGGGTGCGGATCTGCGGGAGAGCCGCCGGGTGGCCGTGGTCGCCTCCAACTCCGTCGAGACCTTACTGGCTTATGCGACCTGCGCACTCGCCGGAACCTCCGGGGTCGCCGCGAACTCCCACCTGACCGCCGGAGAACTCGAGTACCTCTTCAGCGACGCCGGGGTGGACGTGGTCCTCTGCGACGCCGTTCACGCGCGAACCGCATACGCCGCCGCGGCAGCCGCCGGGGTGGGCACCGTCGTCGCATGGGGCGAGCGGGCGGCTGACGTTCCCGACGCCGTCGTCGACTGGTCCGACTGGTGCGCCCGGGCCGGCGACACCGAGCCCCGCACAGATCTGCCCCCACGGCGCACCCTCGTCTACACCTCGGGCACCACGGGTCGCCCCAAGGGCGTCGAGCTCCCGTTCACCTCGTGGGTGGGCGGCGAGGATATCGAGGAGCACCTGCGCCTGCTGCGGAACAATCGGCTCGCAGCCATGGGCCGCCACCTCGTCGTGGGTCCCATGTACCACTCGGGACCTCTGACCAGCACGCGGCTGTTCCTCGCCGGCGTCCCGGTGACGATCGTCGGGAAGTTCGACGCCGAGGCCGTCCTCCATGCGATCCACCGAGACCGTATCGGTTCCTCGATCATGGTGCCCACTCACTTCCAACGATTGCTCGAGCTGCCGGGCGAGGTACGCGAGCGGTATGACCACAGCTCGTTGGAATACGTCCTGCAGGTCGGGTCGAAGTGCCCGGAAGCCGTCAAGCGGGCGATGATCGACTGGTGGGGCCCAGTGCTGTGGGAGAGCTACGGCGCCAGTGAGGTCGGGACCACGTGCATGATCAGCTCCGAGGAGTGGCTGAAGCGCCCCGGGTCTGTGGGCAGGGCTGTACCCCCGTTCACCGCGTTCATCCTGGACCACGATGACGAGGTGGCCCCACCCGACACCGAGGGACCTCTGTGGTTCCGTGACGACACCGGTCACGGCATCACCTACCTGTCGGAAGACGATGACAGCACGCGCGGGGACGGCAGCTTCACGCTCGGCGAGATCGGCCGGATGGACGCCGACGGATACGTCTGGATCACGGACCGCGCTTCCGACATGGTCGTGTCGGGAGGCGTCAACATCTACCCCGCCGAGACGGAGCAGGTACTCATGCGCCACCCGTCCGTCCTCGACGTGGCCTGCTACGGGGTGTCCGACGACGCCATGGGCGAGAAGTTGGTCGCTCTGGTGATGCCTGGTCCGGATGTTCCGTACCCCACCGCTGACGAACTCGCCGCCCACTGCCGGTTGCACCTCGCCGGCTACAAGTGCCCCAGGGAATTCCGGTTCATCGACCAGATGCCGCGGACCGCCGTCGGCAAGCTCGACAAGCGGTCGATCCGGGCGCTTCACACCGACCGGATCTCGACCACGGATCTCCGGAAGCAGGAAACATCATGACCGGGACCCAGACCGCTCTCGTCACCGGCGCAGGACGAGGGATCGGGCGCGCGATCGCGCGGCGCCTGTGTTCCGAGGGTTACTCGATCATCGCCGTCGACATGGACGGGGACGCGGCCGCCAGCACTGCCGAGGCGGTCTCCGGGCGAGCGGTGACGTGCGATGTCACCGACGCCGCTGCCGTGCGTGAGTTGGCCGAGAGCGTCCCGTCGCTGGACGCACTGGTCAACAACGCCGGCATTTTCCCTCCGGCCCCGATCGCGGACGTGGAGATCGATCGGTTCCGCGCCGTGATGGAGGTGAACGTCCTGGGGCCCCTCAACTTCATCCAGGCGTTCCTCCCCCAGTTGACCGCTACCCGGGGATCGGTGGTCAATATCGTCTCGATGGCCGCCAAGCTCCCGGTTCCGGGCACGGCGGCGTATTCACCATCCAAGGCTGCGCTCCTGTCCCTGACGAAGCTGTGCGCGGTCGAACTGGGGTCGACGGGAGTGCGGTTCAACGCCGTCGGGCCGGGCGGCGTCGCGACCGAGGGAACCGCGCACCGCGCCGACGAGCACCGGGACGCCCGCTTCAACGACCTCGTGCCCCTGGGACGCCGGGCCACGCCGGAGGACATCGCGGACGTCGTCCAGTTCCTGGTGGGTCAGGACTCCCGCTACGTCACCGGGCAGGTCATCTACGTCGACGGCGGTCTCACCGAATCGACCGTTCCATTCCTCCAGGCCGCGCAGAACGGCTGAGCACACACCTACCGGAGCGAACAATGTCCCACTGCCCTGTTGCCCGCGACACCATCACACCGGACTCCCCGATGACCGCGCTCCTCAACCTCGAGGAGGAGAGCGTCCGTTGCCCGTTCCCCGCCTACTCCCACCTGCGCGACGAGCATCCGGTGGTGTGGAGCGACAAGCTCAACGCATGGCTGGTCAGCCGCTACGACGACATCCGGACAGTCCTCAAGGACCCTGTCCTCTTCTCGAGCCGCTTCGCCAGCGGCCGGACGTCCGTGACCGGTCTGGCGGAGAAGATCATCCGGGACGACACCTACCCGGAGGACACGCGACGCCAGGCGATGCGGCGCGTCGAAATCTCGAAATCGACCGTGCTCCTCAACGCCGATCCGCCGCTCCACAAGCGCCAGCGGGGCCTGGTGGCCATGGCGTTCACGCCTCGCCGGGTCAAGGAGATGGAGCCGGAGTTCCACGCGATCGTCGACACCCTCATCGACGGTTTCGCCGACGACGGACAGGTCGAGTTGATGAGCCAGTTCGCGATGCAGCTCCCGATGCGAGTGATCGCCCGGATCATGGGGGTCCCCCACGAGATGATGAGCACGTTCAAGCAGTGGACGGTCGCCTTCACCAAGGGTGTCGGAGCCCCCGACCTCTCCCGGGAGGAGCAAATCGACCTCTTCGCGAACGTCGACGCGTTCTACGACTACTTCACCGAGGAGCTGGCCAAGCGCCGGGAGAACCCGACCGACGACCTGCTGACCGACCTCCTCAACGCACGGATGGGCGGTGAGGACCCGCTCACCGAGGACGAGATCCTCCAGATGCTCGTGCAATTCCTCATCGCGGGCAACGAGACCACCACCAACCTTATCGGCAGCACGGTCAAGATGTTGATCGAGGATCCGGAGCTCATGCGTCAGGTCCGCGAGGACCTCGACCGGATCCCGGCCGTGGTCGAGGAGGCACTGCGCCTCGAGTCACCGGCACAGGGGCTCTTCCGCCACGCCACCGAGGCCACCACGGTGGGCGGAGCGGAGATCGCCGAAGGCGACATGCTCTACCTGATCTACGCCTCCGGAAACCGTGATGAGTCCGCCTTCCCCGATGCGGAGGACGTCGTCCTCGACGGGACGCGGGGACACCATCTCGCGTTCGGCCGCGGCGAGCATGTGTGCCTGGGCTCGAACCTGGCGCGACGCGAGGCCGCCATCGCGATCACGTCTCTCCTCGAGCGACTCGACGACCTCGCCTTCGCCGATCCCGAGGCGGTGACGCCGTACTTCCCGAGCTTCGCCCTGCGTGGGCCGCTCGAACTACCGTTGACCTTCGTCCGCAGCTGACCGCGGAGACGAGTAGTGGGTCGGCCCCGAATCGGGACCGACCCACTACTCGTGCCCGGATCAGGCGAGTTGTCCCGCGAGCGTCTCCCGGATCAGCTGCTCGGCGTCTTCGATGATCGAGTCGACGACGTCCCGGCAACTCAACACCTCGTGGATCAGCCCCTGGGCCTGACCGGCCCACCACATGCCGCCTTCGACATCGCCCTTCGCCAGCACCTCCGAGCGACCGCGGGCTCCTGACGCCAGATGGGCCACGTCCTCGAACGTCGTCCCCTCCTCCGCGGCGATCGCGAGAATCTCCTCGGAGACCGAGTTACGGGCGACCCTGGCGGTGTTACGGAACTTCCGGAAGACCAGCACGGTGTCGCGCTCGGTGTTGGCGACGATCTGGTCCTTGACCGCCTGATGGACCGGCGCCTCTGTGGTCGCCACGAACCGGGTCCCCATGTTGATGGCGTCGGCTCCCAGGGCCAGGGCGGCCACGAGACCGGCGCCGTCGGCGAAGCCGCCCGAGGCGATGATCGGTATGGTCAGTTGTCGCGCCGCCGCCGGGATAAGGACCAGACCCGGGACGTCGTCCTCACCGGGATGGCCCGCGCACTCGAATCCATCGATACTGACGGCGTCGACACCCAGTGACTGGGCCTTGACCGCGTGCCTCACCGCCACAGCCTTGTGGATCACCTTCACCCCGGCCGCTCTGAACGCAGGGAGGTGTGGAGCGGGATTCGCCCCGGCGGTCTCGACGATCTTCACACCGCCGGCGATGATCGCGTCGCGATACTCGTCGTACGGCACCGGGTCGATGGTCGGGAGGATGGTCAGGTTGACCCCGAACGGTTTGTCAGTCAACTCGCGGACCCGGGCGATCTCCTTGGTCAGTGCCTCGGGACTGGGCTGGGTCAGAGCGGTCAGAAATCCCAGCGCCCCGGCCTCTGCCACGGCTCCGATGAGCTCTGCCGTGCCGACCGCCGTCATTCCACCGCAGACAACGGGGTGCTCGATCCCGAAGGTCTCGGTAAAGCGGTTCTTGAACATGTCACTCCTCTGTGGACGGGTGCGGCTTCTGCCGCTCTGCAGGGTTGAATCGTGGTCCCGCCCAGTTGCTCGGCGAGTGCGGGCTCAGGTAGCCCTCCTGGCTCACGGTGGCGACGAGCAACCCGTCCTCGGTGGCGAACCGGCCTCCGCACAGGCCCCGACGGGGCGCTTCTCCGAGGACCTCGGCTTCGTAGAGAAGCCATTCCTCCATATCGGGGGTCCGATGGAACCACATCGCATGGTCCAGGGACGCGACTGAACCCGGGCCGAGAGTCGTACGACGGTGCGCGATCAAGACCGGTTCGAGCAGGGTGAGATCACTCGCGTACGCCAGGAGGCACCGCTGAAGCAACGCATTCCGGGGCACCCGCCCCGCGGCACGCAACCACATCTGGCTGCTGCCCGGGAGCGCGCCAGCGGGTTCGTCGAGCGCCGCCCTCGGGGGTGGCCCCACCGGGCGGACGTCGAAGGGTCTCTCGCGGACCCACCACCCGTCCATCTCATCGGCATAGCCAGCGAGTCGCTCCTGCACCGTGGGAAGTTCGTTCGGTCCCGGTGCCCGGATCTCCACCCGCGACTCCGGTGGAGGTCCGAAGTTTGTGATGAAGGACGCCGTCATCTCGAAGATGGTCTCGTCGCCCTGCGTCGCCGATACCCGCCGGACCGAGAGGCTTCCTCCGTCCCTGATTCGGCCGACCCGGAAGAAGGTCGGGAGGGTGGTGCGTCCACCCCGGATGAAGTAGCAGTGCAGACTGTGCGGAAGCCGATCAGAGGAGACCGTTGCGCCGGCAGCCATGAGCGCCTGTGCCATTACTTGTCCACCGAAGGCGCGGGGCGGCCTGGCCTGCGGATGTCGGCCGACGAACAGGTCTCGTTCCACTTCATCGAGGTCGAGCAAGCCGACCACTTCCGCGATGTCGGTCACGCTACCGTGCCTGTTTCCGAATCACCCGTGTTACCTGGCTGCGGAGCGACACGGCGGCGGAGGTGCATGGCGCCGATACTACCCACTTACTCCATCATTCGATAGTTTATTGCTAGATTAGTAGTCTAGCGATAGCCGGCGGCAACGGTACGGCGACCATCTAAGCCTCTGCTGTCCATTGCTAGACTAAAAGTGTTCGCATCTCGAACACCGACACAGGATCGAAAAGAGGCAGACATGGCAGCCGAGACCACGAGTCCACCAGTTGTTCCCGACATCACCGACCCGGTCGACTGGGCTGCCCACTACTGGGCCGCTCAGAAACTCGAAGGCAAGCCCGACCAGTTCCTCGCCCTCACGTCGTTGTTGAGGTTCGAGCGAATCGTCGCAGATCAGGTCGAGACCGAACTGAAGAAGCACGGCCTCAACATGACCGACTACCTGATGCTGATGACGTTGCAGCTCTCCGAGTCGGGAACGCGACTCATCTCGAGCCTCGCGCGCAACCTTCTCGTCCACGCGACCACCGCCACCCTGGCCACCGACCGACTGGAGAAGCGAGAGTTACTCGCGCGCACCCCGCACCCGACCGACCGTCGGGCTACTTGCGTGACGATTACCGACGCCGGCCGGGAGAAGGTGAAGAACGCAACCGCGAGCCTTTCAGAGTGCGGATTCGGCATCCCTCAGGCCACCCCTGAGATGACCGCAGACCTCCTCGATGTCCTTACCGCCATGCGCGATGCCGCCGGTGACACCCAGCCCAAGGCCAAGTAACCGAGGCGTCAGACCGCCCGGCACGACTCCCCTGCCATCACAGCGCCCCCCGCCGCCCACGACCGCAGGATCGCCGCGAGCTGCGTCTCGAAGTACTGCTCGGCGCTGGGCGAGGACCGCCACACACTCAGCTCCAGCGACACGACCCCGTGCAGCGACGCCCAGATCGTGGTGGCGGTCTCGTGCACGTCGGCCGACCGGAACACGCCCTCGTCGACGGCCGCGTCGACCACCTCGAGCAGCGGTTCCCGCCACAGCGAGTCGGCGGCACTGTCCCCACCCCTGCCGTCTCCACCCCTGCCGTCCCCGCCCCCGGCGATCCCGGCTCGCGGCGACCGGACGGGCTCGCCCACGACCAGCCCGTACAGGCCCTGGTTCTCCAGCGCCCACCGCCGGTACGCGCGGCACAGCGACCGCATGTCGCCCTCGACGCTGTCGTGACGCAGCGACTCGCGCAGGGCGACCGCGAGTTGCCGGTCGGCCTCGTGCGCGACGGCCGCGAGCAGCCCGGACTTGCCGCCGAACATCGTGTAGATCGCCGTGGTGGAGGTGCCCTGGGAGGCGGCGAGCGGCCGCAGTCCCAGCGTCTCCGGCGCCGCGTCCCGGAGCCGTCGCGTGGCCTCGTCGAGGATCCCCCGGCGCAGCGCCTCGTCGTACTGGGCGTGGTGTGGGGCGCGGGTCGCGGCCTGGGTCGAGGCGCGGGTGGCCGCGCGCGGCGAGGAAGGGGTCACCCCGGCAGGGTACGACGACGACGACGACATCGGCGTCATAGCGGCGTGGCGTGTCGCCGCAGACGCCGTGACAACAGTGTCCCACCTGCCGTGACGGCGTTCCTGGAGAGCTGCGCCCGCCCGCCTCGCGGAAGTGCGACGAGAAAGGCCCGCAGCCCCTCGCGGGGACTGCGGGCCCTACCTTCGTGCGCGATTCCGGTTCGCCGCCTCGTCGGGTGTCGACAGGGTTAGTCGGCGTCCGTGTTCAGTTCGTACCGCCCGGTATCCGTATCAGTTGGCCGCCGCGTAGGCGTCCATGATGTCGGACGGAATTCGACCGCGGTTGGAAACCTCGTATCCGTTGTTCCGCGCCCATTCGCGAACCGCCTTGGTATCACCCGAGGGCGACGAGGACTTGGTGGCCGCCCGGCGTGCGGGCTTTGCCTTGCCGCTCGACGAGACGCGATGTCCGTTCTCCACGTACGGCGCCATGGCCTCGCGGAACTTCTCAGCATTCTCATCACTGAGATCGATCGTGTATTCCTTACCGTCGAACGCGAACGAAATCGTATTGGCTTCGCTGCCGAGATCCGTTCCGTCGAGGTCGTCGATGTACTGCACCTGGAACTGCTGTGCCATGCTTTCTTCCCCCTGGGCCGGTCCTGTTCTTTCTATATGGGGACATTATGCACAGAGAAGTCGCAATACGCACAAGTATGTTTTGGATAACGCTTCTCGACTATGTTCTCAGTACTGAACTTTCCGGGGATATCCGTCAGCTGCTCAGTGGCCGATTGTCGCGGAATTCTCCCGATATCTCCGGACAATCAGATCAATGATCTCCGGGTGTGCGCCGAGTGGCGGAGAGACGATATCCCCGCCTGCCGCGGCCATTCGATCGGCGAAGAAACCGGGGGCGAGAAGGTGGGTCGCGACCGCCACCCGTCGTCGCCCCCCGGTGCGGAACTGCTCGACCGCCTCGGCGACGGTCGGGACCGCCGCGGAAGCGAAACCCGAGGTCACCGGCACGCCCATAAGGTCGGAGAGCCTGTCGGCGAGCGCCCTCGTCTCCGCGATCGACGACGCGTTCTTACTCCCCGCCGCGCCCAGGACCACGGCGTCCGCGCCGAACGCGCCCACCGCGCCGGCCTCGGCGAGCCGCTGCATCAGCGCCCGCACGACCTCCGGTTCCGCACCGAGGTGCGGCGTCTGGACGACCGGGCCGGGGGCGTCGCGGCAGGCCTGCCCGACGTCGTGGGTGACGTGGTAACCGCGGGCAAGGAAGGCCGGGACCACGACCGTCGGTGCGCCGTCGGTGAGGATCCGGCCCGGGCCGGGTGACTGGACGTCCACCCAGGAGAGTCGGCAGTCCACGCCGGCCAGCTGCTTACGCGCTTCCAGCAGGACCCGACCCAGCACGCGGCGGCCGGCCGCCGCCCGGGTGCCGTGGGCGACCAGCAGGAGGCGGGGGCTCATGACGTCATCCCGGGAGCGTTCACCCTTCGAGCATGCCGCAATCCGGGTGCGGGGCGGCAGCTGCTCGGCGACACTGGGGGGATGAACGCAGGCAGCAGGCGGGGTGCGCGGCCAGAGGTGACCGTGGCCAACTGGGAGGCCGTGTACGACTTCTACGGCCCCGGTCGGCGGCGCGACGGCTTCACCCACCCGCTGCTGGCCCTCGTCGGGGCCGTTTATGCCCCCGAGCTGCGGATCGCGCCGGAGACCGTGTCCGAGCTGGACCGTCTCCACGACGCCGGGGTGGGGATCGTCGTCGCCGCCAACCACCCGTCCAAGCACGACCCGTTCGTCCTGGCCTCGGGCGTGTTCGACAAGCGGGTCCGGTTCCTGTCGAGCGGCACCGGCCTGACCAAGGACCCGCTCTTCCGGGGCCCGCTGCGCCCGGTCTTCGAGTACACGGGGACGGTCCCGGTGTTCCGGGCCAAGAACTACCAGGGCACGGCTCGCGAGGTGCACGACGCGGCGGCGGCCCGGCTCATCGGTCTCTGCGTGGATCGTCTCACCTCGGGCGGCGTGGTCCTGACATTCGTCGAGGGGACCAACTCCTCGGCCGACGACCTGCACACGCTCCGTCTCGACTCGGTCAAGAAGGGGGTGGGCCAGATGGTCCGCGGGGTCCGCGTGGAGGGCGGCCGGGTGGCGGTCCTACCGGTCGGGATCGTCTACCACGGGCGGGAGCACGCCAGGACACCTCCGCGACGCCCGGTGCTGGCCGCGGGCCGGCCCATCGTGTGGGAGGACCCGGGGGCCCCGCCGGCGATCGACGAGGTGCGAAGCGCGGTGCGCGACGGGATCGACGACGCCCTCACCGCCGCCTGGGAGTAGGCGGCCGCCCTGCCCGGACTGCCCTGCTCAGACCACGCCGGGGACGACCTCGAACTCCACCCCGACGGCGTCGAGTTCGCGGGCCCGCGCGGCCAGGGTGGCCGCCGCCGCGATCCGCACGACCCCGTGTCCCGCGGCGAACCGCGTCGCCACCAGTTCGGCGACGCGGGCGGCGGGCAGGTCGGGTCCGGTCTCGAGCACCTCGACGTCGTCGTCGAGCTCCGTCAGTAGCGCGGCGTCGGCCGCGCCGTCGGTGACCAGGACATCCGCGGCGTGGACGAGGCGCCGGGCGCGCACGGTGAGCAGGTCACCGTCGCCGGAGCCACCCACGAGCGCGACCCACCCGGTGGCCGGGCGGCGACGCGCGCGCAGTCCGGCCGGCGCGGTGGCCAGCGAGCGCGCCACGTGGCGTCCCACGCGCACCGACCGCCGGGGGTCGCCGGAGTCGACCGCGATGCGCACGAGGCCGGCGGGCGTCGCGACGGCCGTCCGCGCGGGCACCCGCGCCGAGCCGAGCCCGGCGTCCCCCGCGGTGACACACCAGATGCGGCGCTGCTCGCACAGGGCGGCGATCTCCGCGTCGACCAGGGGGTCGCCGGTGGCGACGTGCACCATCCAGGGACTATCCAGGTCGGATGGGGTGAACGCCCTGGTGACGACGACGAGGTGGTCGGACGCCCGCTCCGCGAGGTCGGCCATGGCCGGGTCGACGCGCGGGGCCACCACGCGCAGGACCGCGCCGGCCTCGAGGAAGGTCTCCGCCCGGCGGGCCGAGACGGGCCCGGCCCCGACGAGCAGCACCTCGCGACCGGCGAGGCCGACGGTGAGCGGGAGCCCGTCCAGCGCCGGCGTCGGTGCCGGGCCGGCGGGCGGCGCCGAGAGCGCGCTGGTCACAGGTGGATGCCGCACTCGGTCTTGGACGACCCCGCCCAGCGGCCCGAGCGGGGATCCGCTCCGGCCTCGACGCGGCGCGTGCACGGCTCGCAGCCGATCGACGGGTAGCCGTCGTCGAGCAGCGGGTTGAGCAGGCAGCCGTGCTCGGCCGCGTAGTCGTGGACGCGCTCGAGGGTCCACGCGACCAGCGGGTTGATCTTGACCATGGAGTGCTTCTCGTCCCACTCCACCATCGCCGCGCCGGCCCGGTGGTCGGTGTCCACGCGGCGCAGGCCGGTGATCCAGGCCTCGTAGCCGGACAGGGCGGCGTCCAGCGGCTCCACCTTGCGCAGGCGGCAGCACAGCTCGGGGTCGGTCTCGAAGGGGCGCGGGCCGAGGGCGGCCTCGTGCTCCTCGCGGGTCGCCGGGCTGCGCACGTCCACCACGTTGAGGCCGGGCGTCGCCGCGAGCGCGTCGCGGACGCCGACGGTCTCGGAGAAGTGGTAGCTCGTGTCGAGGAACAGCACGTCCACGCCGGGGGCGTGGGGTGCGGTCATCTCCGGCACGACCGTGTTGGCCATGGAGCAGGCCACCGCGAGCGCGTCACCGAAGGTCTCGCCCGCCCAGGCCAGGACCTCGGCGGGGTCGATCTCGGAGTGGTTGCCGTAGAGGCCGCGGTCGTCGAAGCGACGGCCGGCCTCCTCGGCGATCGCCTTGAGCTCGGAGGTGGTGCGCTTCCGGCCGGGGCCGGGGGTGAGGACCGTGCTGCGGGGCAGCAGGTCCAGAGCTACAGCCGTCATACGAGGGCCTCCTCGTCCACCCGGTGCGCCCACTCGGCGAAGGTCTCGCCGCCGGCACCGGTGTCCATGTACTTGCGGATCACGCGCTCGACGTAGTTGGGCAGCTCCGCCGACGGCACGCGGAGGCCGCGGACGGTGCGCCCGAGCCCACCCGACTCCTGGTCCTGGGAGGCCAGCCCGCCACCCAGGTGGACCTGGAATCCGGGGGTGTCACCGTCGAGCAGCTGTCCCTTGAGCCCGATGTCGGCGGTCTGGATCCGGGCGCAGCTGTTGGGGCAGCCGTTGAGGTGGATCGACAGCGGCGTGCGCAGGGGCGCGTCGTCGGCGAAGCGCCGCTCCAGCTCGTCGACCAGCGCGGTCGCCGTGTCCTTGGTGTCGACGAAGGCGAGCTTGCAGAACTCGATGCCGGTGCACGCCATGGTGGCGCGGCGGAACGAGCTCGGGCGGGCGTACATGCCGATCTCGGCCAGTCCGTCGACCAGCTGGTCGACCTTGTCCGGCTCGACGTCCAGCACGAGCAGCTTCTGGTGCGGGGTGAAGCGGACGCGCTTGGATCCCGCGGCCTCGGCGAGGTCGGCGACCTGCGCCAGCTTCTCGCCGCCCACGCGGCCGACGGTCGGGGCGGCGCCCACGTAGTAGCGGCCGTCCTTCTGCTCGAAGACGCCCACGTGGTCACCCGAGCCGACACCGCGGCGGGGTGCCGGGCCGTCCGGCAGCTCGCGGCCCAGGTACTCGTCCTGCATGACCTGGCGGAACTTCTCGGCGCCCCAGTCCTTGATGAGGAACTTGAGCCGGGCGCGCGTGCGCATGCGGCGGTAGCCGTAGTCGCGGAAGATGCCCACGACGGCGGCCCAAACCTCGGCGGCCTCCTCCTGGCGGACGAACACGCCGATGCGGGTCGCGAGCTGCGGGTTCGTGGACAGGCCGCCGCCCACCCACAGGTCGTAACCGGGACCGAGCTCGGGATGCTCGACGCCCACCAGCGAGATGTCGTTGATCTCGTGGACCACGTCGAGGCTGGGGTGGCCGGTGATGGCGGACTTGAACTTGCGCGGCAGGTTCGAGAACTCGGGGGTCCCGATGTACTTGGCCTTGATCTCGGCGATCACCGGGGTGGGGTCGAGGATCTCGTTCTCGGCCACGCCCGCCACCGGGCTGCCGAGGATGACGCGCGGGCAGTCGCCGCAGGCCTCGACGGTGTCGATCCCCACGTCCTCGAGCCGCTGCCAGACGGCGGGGACGTCCTCGATCGCGATCCAGTGGTACTGGATGTTCTGCCGGTCGGAGATGTCGGCGGTGCCGCGCGCGAAGTCGGTCGAGATCCCCGCGAGCACGCGCAGCTGGTCGGTGGTGACCGCGCCGCCGTCGGTACGGACGCGCATCATGAAGTACTCGTCCTGCAGCTCGTCGGCCTCCAGCTTGGAGGTGCGGGAGCCGTCGAGGCCCTGCCTACGCTGGGTGTACAGGCCCCACCAGCGCATACGGCCGGAGAGGTCGTCCGACGGGATCGAGGCGAAGCCCTCCTTGGAGTACGTGTCCAGGATCCGCTGGCGCACGTTGAGCGCGTCGTCGGTGAGCTTGAACTCCTCGTTGTGGTTCAGCGTCAGCTTGCCGTCGATCTTCCACTGCCCCTGCGGCTTGGGCGCCCGCGCGGGACGAGCAGGGCGGGGGACGGCTGCAGTATCGGTCATGCCCGCGACAATAGTCAGAACAGACTGGTCTGTCTATCCAGGGTGACCTAACCGACCCCCGCCCGCGCGGATCGACACGACGGCTCCGTCCGCCTGCCCGGGAGAGAGGCGGCCGGCACGCTGTCGGCAAGCGGCTACATCGACGGAACGGCCGATCCAAGGTCCCCGGCGATGCCGAGGAGCGTGTACCAAAAGATCTCAACAATGTGGACCGGCAGGAACGTCGCCGAATCCACGAGCGTGGATCCGGTGTTCTGCTCCAGGCTGCCAGCCGCATTGATCGTCGACCCGGCGAAATCGAACAGGCTGCCCCACATGACAGACTCCTTTCGGAGCTGATCTGACGACCCATCCCTGTGGTGGATCCGCACCCCAGACGCCCCGCCGTCAGCCTAGGCATTTCCTCATAAAGTGGGAACCGCGCAGCATAACAGTTAGGCATTCACTTAAGACGCGGCGGGGTCACGATTCAGCGGTGGCGTGGGCCCCGCTGCCGGCCGTACCGTGTGAGACATGGCCCACATACCGTGGCGCCGCTCTCGAAAGGACACACCATGTTCTCTGACTTCTGGTACGGCCTCGCTTCCGGTTCCGCTGATCTCGCGCCCAGCGTCGGCTCCGCCGCGCTCGACGGGCTGTTCGGGCTTCCCGCATACATCCTCAAGACCCTCGGCGGCGGTGCCGCGCTGTTCGGCTCCTGATCTGACTCGACACGCCCCGGTGGTTCGCCACCGGGGCGTGTCGCGATTTCGGACGTTTTACATCCCGCAGAAGTCGAGCCAGGTGTCGACCTCGCGCCTCGCCTGCTCCCGCCCGAGCACGTACGCCTCGGCGAGGCGGTCCACGCGCCGCTCATAGCTGCGGATCATCACCCGGTGCGGCCGGAAGACCAGTGCTTCGCCCGACTCCTCCAACGCCTCGATCTCGTCGAGGGTCTCGTTGTAGAGGGCCCAGCGGTGCATCAGCGCCTCCCCCACCGCCGGGAACCGGCGGAAGTAGGAGCGGTAGAACGGCGTCAGCCGCCGTGGCGGGATCTTCCGATACCCGTGCGGCTGGGTGAGCACCACCAGGAACTTGTCGTACCCCGCGTCGCGAGCCGCCGACAGCGGGATCCCGCCGTCGTGACCCAGCGCCCCGTCGACGTAGTACTCGCCGTCGATGAGCACGGGCGGCATCCACACCGGCATCGTCGACGACGACCGGACCATCCTCATGAGGTCGCTCATCGACGTGATGTCGTCCTCGCCCCAGAAGACGGTCTCTCCGTCGGAGCAGCGGAACGTCCCGATCCGCGCCTCGGTACCGCTGGCGTCGAACGTCTCGAAGTCGTACGGGAGCACCTCGTCCGGCAGTCCGGCCTGCTCGTAGATGTACTCGGCGTTGAACAGACCCTTGCCGCGGGCGAAGCTTCGCCAGTCGCCGAAGTTCGGGTCCGCCGCCATCTCCACGAAACTCTTGCGGGCCCGGACCGCGTCGCGCGACACGTAGTTCGCCAGATGGGAGGCACCCGCCGAGATCCCCGCGACCAACCCGGTGTGGATGCCCGCCTCGATCAACGTCTCCACGACTCCGGCGGTGTGCACCGCCCGCATACCGCCGCCCTCGAAGAGCAGGGCGACGTCCGGGGCGGTCGGTGCGAAGTCGGTCACGACTCCCAGGGTAGGTCGGATCGCCTCCGCGGCCGTGATCCGATACCGTCACCGTGTGAGCGCTGTCACCGACTTCATCGTGTCCATCAACGACGTCTACTGGTACGCGGTGATCGCGCTACTCGTCGTCGCCGGTCTCTACTTCTCCGTCACCACCCTCATCGTCCAGATCCGGATGTTCCCGGAGATGATCAGGGCGATCTTCGAGAAGCCGTCGGACATCGAGGAGGACAAGAAGGGCATCTCCGCCTTCCGGGCCTTCACCATCTCCGCCGCCTCCCGCGTGGGTACCGGGAACGTCGCCGGCGTCGCGATCGCGATCACGGTCGGCGGGCCGGGCGCGGTGTTCTGGATGTGGCTCCTCGCCATCGTCGGCGGCGCCACCGCGTTCGTCGAGTCCACCCTGGCGCAGCTGTACAAGGTCAAGGGCAAGGACTCCTACGTGGGCGGGCCCGCCTATTACATCCGCGACGGGCTGGGCTGGAAGCCGCTGGCCATCGCCTTCGCCGTGATCATCACCGTCACCTACGGGTTCGTGTTCAACGCCGTCCAGGCCAACTCGATCGCGCAGTCCGTCCGCAACCAGTTCTCCCTCGAGGGCTTCACCCCGGGCCTGATCATCGGCATCGCCCTCGCCCTCCTCGTGGGCGCCGTAATCTTCGGTGGCGTCCGCCGGTTGTCCGCGGTCACCGAGATCCTGGTCCCCGTGATGGCCGTGGCGTACATCGTCGTCGCCCTCGTCGTCGTCGCCCTCAACATCACCGAGGTCCCGGGGATGATCTCCCTCATCGTCGGCCACGCGCTCGGGCTCCGCGAGGTCGCCGGCGCCGCGGTCGGCGCGGCCATCATGCAGGGCATGCGCCGCGGACTGTTCTCCAACGAGGCCGGCATGGGCTCGGTGCCCAACGCCGCCGCCACCGCATCGGTCTCCCACCCCGTCAAGCAGGGCCTCGTCCAGGCGCTCGGCGTCTACTTCGACACCATCATCGTGTGTTCGGCCACCGCCTTCATCATCCTGCTGGCCAACCCGGAGTTCGGCGGTGACCGCGAGGGCATCACGCTCACCCAGGACTCGCTGGCCGCCTCGGTCGGCGACTGGGGCGTCCCCTTCCTCATGGTGGTCATCTTCTTCCTCGCGTTCTCCTCCATCCTGGGCAACTCGTACTACGGCGAGGCCAACATCACCTTCCTGCGCGGCAACCCCGCCGCACTGCGGACCTTCCGCATCCTCGTGGTGCTCGCCGTCCTCGGTGGCAGCCTGGGCTCGGTCGACCTCATCTGGAACCTCGCCGACCTGTTCATGGGCGTCATGGCCACCATCAACCTCATCGCGATCATCCCGCTCGGCGGTCTCGCGGTGGCGCTCCTGCAGCACTACCTGCAGCAGCGGGCCAAGGGCCACAACCCGGTGTTCCACCGCGACGACCTGCCCAAGGCGCGGAACGTCTCCTCGTGGGACGGCACCGACCCCATGACCCACCAGCACGTCGCCGACGAGGCCCGCGAGGTCAAGGCCGAGGAATGACCCCCGGCACGAGCGCCCGCGACCGCTTCACCGCGCTGCCCAAGGCGCACCTGCACGTGCACCTCGAGGCGGCGATGCGCGAGGCCACCCTGAGGCAGTGGTGCGCGGAGGACGGCATCGAGGCGCCGCCGCTCGTGGAGTATGCGGACTTCACCGCGTTCCTCGGCGCGTACGGCCTGCTCATCGACCTGCTGCACACCCCGGAGCGGCTCGGGCGGCTACTGGACGAGGTGGTCGCCGACGCCGCCGCGCAGGGTGTGGTGGCGCTGGAGTTCGCGTCGATCCCCGAGAAGGCGGTCGCGTTCGGCTCAGCGGAGGAGGCGCTCGAGTTCATCCTCCCGGCCGCGGCCGACGCCGGGCGCCGTCACGGCGTGTGGACCGGGTCCATCGTGAGCATCGACCGCGGCGCCGGGCCCGAGCACGCGCTGGAGGCCGCCCGGCTCGCCGCGCGGTTCGCCGACCGCGGCGTGGTCGCGGTGGGTCTGGTCGCGGACGAGCGCGGCAACCCTGTGGCCGACGCGGCCGGGGCGTTCGCGATCGCCCGCGACGCCGGGCTCGGGGTGGTGCCCCATGCCGGCGAACTCGCCGGCCCGGACGAGGTGCGCACCGCGATCGAGCTGGGCGTGGACCGGATCCAGCACGGCGTCCGCGCGGTGGAGGACCCCCGGGTGCTGGAGCTGCTGGCCGAGCGCGGGACCTGCCTCGACGTGTGCCCCACCTCGAACGTCGTGCTGGACGTGTACCCCTCGCTGGAGGAGCACCCGCTGCCGCGGCTGCTCGAGGCCGGGGTGCGCTGCTCTCTGGGCGCCGACGACCCGCTGCTGTTCGGTGTGGATGTCGTGGACGAATACGTGGCCGCCCACGAGCGGATGAACGTGTCGGTGGCGCGGCTGGTCGGGGTGGCGCGGGCGTCGATCGAGGCGTCGTTCGCGCCGGACGACGTCAAGCGGGACGTGCTCGCCCGGATCGAGGCCTGGCGCCTCGACTGAGCGCGGGGCGGACCCCGGGCGGGGTCAGGCGCCCGGGTGGGGTCAGGCGCCCGGGTGGGGTCAGGCGCCCGGGTGGGGTCAGGCGCCGCGGCGGATGCTGTCGGCGGCGAGGATCATCGGCACCTGGAGCGGGAGCCGGCCCCACGCGATCACCTGATACGGCCACACGGGCTTGCGACGCCAGGCGCGGACCATCTGCAGGTTTCCCGGGAAGACGCCGATGAACAGTGCGGTCGCGACCGCGCCGCCCAGCTTCCGGGTGGCGGGCGCGGCCAGCAGCCCGGCGACCGCCACCTCCACGACGCCCGAGCCGTAGGTCCACGCGCGCCGACTGCCCGGCAGCTCCGGCGGGATGAGTCCGTCGAACGGCCGGGGCGCCACGAAGTGCAGCGCCCCCATCGTGCCGAGGGCGGCGGGCATGGCCCAGTAGCGGACGGTGCCGCGGGTGGTCGCGTTGCTCATTCGCCCGAGACTACGGGTGCGGCGGGCCGCTCACCGGACCTCGGGCAGGACCCGCTCGCCGAGCAGGTGGAGCGACTCCCAGCCCGCCTCGATCGGGATCCCCCCGCACAGCGGGTGGGTGGTGATGAGCCCCAGGTCGCCGTCACGCACGAGTCGTACCAGCTGGTCGGGGGTCGCCACCACGTAGACGCCCTCGTCGCGCAGTTCGTCGACCGTGCGGGCGTCGGAGTGCACGAAGGAGTTGCGGGTGCCGCCGGCGTCGCCGGCGCCGGTCTGCCAGGCGCGGTACCCGAGGGCGTCGGCGAGGAGGTGGTGGCCGTACCGCGCCCAGAACCGGTCGGGATCCTCGGCGCAGAACACCGTCGCGGGGCCGGGAACGGGTTCGACGACGAGGCCGGGCCGATGCCCGTGGGCGAGGCATTCCGCCCGGTACAGCGCGGTGAGCTCGGGATCGTCGACCTGCGGCTGGAAGTGCATGCCGAGTCGCCCGGCCCGCCGGGCGGCCGCCCCGCCACCGCCGAGGAAGATGAGGGGGTGGGGGTCGGAGAACGGCCTCGGGGTGGGCGAGGACCGCGGGGAACCGTCCGCCGGGTCGTCGCCGACCGGTTCGCCCCGCCAGGCGGCCAGGATGGTCTCCAGCTGGGCGTCGAGACGGGCGCCCCGTGTTCCCCACTCGCGTGAGTGCAGCGCGTACTCGACCGGGCGGTAGCCCAGTCCGAAGGTGAAGCTGACCCGGCCCGAGGCGAGGTGGTCGAGGACCGAGATGTCCTCGGCGAGACGGACCGGGTCGTACAGCGGCGCGATGAGCGCCCACACCGTGATGGGGACGCGGCTGGTCACGGCCGCGACCGCCGACGCCGCGATGAGCGGGGACGGCAGATAGCCGTCCTCCGAGGCGTGGTGCTCGGAGAGGTTGACGGCGTCGTGGCCGGTCTCCTCGGCGTAGCGGGCCATGTCGAGGGCCGCGCGGTAGCGGTCCCGGCGCTCCTCCGGCCCGGCGCCCGGCGCGCGGAAGTCGAACCGCGTGACGACGTAGACCACTACACCCGCGCCCCGGCCAGCTCGGTGTACGCGGTGCCCCGCTCGTCGCGCTCCCACCAGGTGTCCGCCGGCGCCCCGCCTGCCCCGGTATCGCCTGTCCCTGTGCTGCCTGCCCTCGAGCCGCCCGCGCCGGCGGCCCCCACGCCCTGCCTGATGAGCTCCCGCTTGAGGATCTTGTTGGTCGCCGTGGTGGGCAGGTCCACGGAGATCCGGACCCAGCGCGGCCACGCCTTGGGCGACAGGTCCGGCTGCGAGGCGAGGAACTGCTCGAACGCGGCCGGCTCCAGCTCCGAGTCGTGGCGGGGGACGATCGCCGCGGCGAGCTGGTCACCCACCCCGCGTGGATCGGGCAGACCGTAGACGGCGACCCGCGAGACCGCCGGGTTGCGCAGCAGGATCTCCTCGACGATGCCGGTGGCCATGTTCTCGCCGTCGACGCGCAGCCAGTCCCCGCTGCGCCCGGCCAGGTAGACGAAGCCGTCCGCGTCGCGGTAGGCCAGATCGCCCGACCAGTACATCCCGTCCCTCATGCGGTCGGAGGTCGACGTGTCGTCGTTGTAATAGCCCGCGAAGAACCCCGCCCCCTCGGTGTTGACGAGTTCGCCCACACACTCGTCGAGGTTGGTCACGGCGCCGTCGTCGTCGAACATCGCGCGGGGACACTCCCGACCGGTCGCGGGGTCATACACGGCGACCCCCGGGAACGGTTCCCCGATCGACGCCAGCGGCGAGTTCTCGGTCCGCACGATGATCACCGCGAGTTCGGTGGAGCCGTAGGCGTCGCGGACCTCGCACCCGAACCGCTGCGCGAAGGCGGGGATGTCCTTGGCCGCGGCCTCGTTGCCGAACGCGGCGCGGAGCGTGGTCTGGGCGTCGTCGGGGCGGGGCGGGGTGTCGAGGATGTAGGCCAGCGGCTTGCCCACGTAGTTCATGTACGTCACGCCGTAGCGACGGATGTCGTCCCCGAACCGGGTCGCACTGAACCGGCGGGCCAACGCCATGGTGGCGCCCGCCGCGATCGCCGGGGAGAAGCCGCTCATGATGGCGTTCGAGTGGAACAACGGCATGGACAGGTACAGCACGTCCTCGGAGGTCAGACCGAACGACGGCGCGAGGTTCTCCCCTGACATCGTCACCGTGAAGTTGCCGACCTGCACCGCCTTCGGATCACCCGACGTGCCCGAGGTGAAGATGAGCATGAACGGGTCCATGGCCTCCACCGACGGCGGGTCCTGGGGGGCGGACGACGACGCCACCAGCGCCGCCCACTCGTCGGAGTCGGTGTCGATCACGCTGACCTCGCCCAGGTCGAGGCCATCGAGCAGCGGCTTGAGCTCGGAGTCGGTGAGGATGACCTGGCTCTCGGACTTGCGGATGTCACGGGCTAGCCCCTCCCCGCGGCGGGTCGCGTTGAGCCCGACGGTGACGTACCCGCCCGCCGCGCCGGCCGCCAACGCGTAGAGCATCTCCGGGGTGTTCTCCAGGAGCGTGGCCACGTGGAGCGGCCGCGCGGGATCCAGCATCCCCGTGACGGCGCCGGCCCGGGCGTCGGCGCCCGCGAGGTAGTCACGCCAGGTGATCGAGGTGTCGTCGTAGCGGATCGCGACGGATTCGGAGTCGGCGTGGCGGCGGAGTTGTTCGCGGACGGTGTCGGCCATGTGGGAATTCCTTCACGGGAGGCGGTGTGATCTGGATCATAGCCACATGGTTGACGGTCGTCAGGAACTCCCAGCGATTGCCTCCGATTCCTCCGCGTAGCGCGGCGCCAGCGCTTCCATCTGCTGCATGACCAGCTGAATTGCTTCGGGCTGCTTGTCCGGTGGGTACTTGTACTTGCGCAGCGTCCGCTTGACCGATGCGCGGAGCTTGGCCTTGACGTCCTCGCGGACCGTCCAGTCGGTGCGGATGTCGCGACGCATGGTGGCGACGATCGAGCGGGCGATCTCGGCCAGCACGTCGTCGCCGAGGACGTCGACCGCAGACTCGTTCAACGCAACCACGTCGTAGAACGCGAGTTCATAGCTCTCCAGCGGCGGCTCGAAGCGCTGCCCGCGATCGGCCTCCGCGCTGACCTCCTTGGCGAGCTCCACCAGCTCGGCGATCACCTCGGCGGCGGTGAGCTGCTGGTTGGTGTACCTGACCATGAGCTCGTTGACGCGTTCGGAGAACAGCCTGCGCCGTACCTCGTTGCCGTGAGTGACCGTCGCGGCCTCCTCCAGCAACGTCGCCTTGAGCGCCTCGATCGCCAGGTGTGCCTTGGAGGGCTTCTGCGCCTCTTCAACCCACTGCGGGGTGAGCGTGTCCAACCGCGGAAGCGGCAGTCCGGCCTCGCGATAGATGTCGACGACGCCCGTGCTCGCGGCGGAGTCGACGATCAGCTCGCCGAGAATGCGCTTGATCTCGTCCGGGACCAGTTCTCCGGCGCCGATCTTCTGTTGCGCGTCGAGCTTGAGCATCCAGACGCGGACCTCTTCGACGAACCGCACCTCGGGTCGGACCGTTTCGAGGGAGTCGTTCCCCGCTGCCAGCGCCCATGCCCGCGCGAGTTTGGATGACAGGTCGCGGAAGCGGTCGGCGAGAGGGCGCGCGTCCGGGTCGTCGTCGTCGCGGTTTCCCGGTGTGCCCGGCGACCGCAGGCGGGTGACCACGGTGAGGAGCGCATCACGCCAGCCGGTCTTGGCGTTGGCGTGCCACTGCGCCTTCCACTCGTCACCGATGAGCTCACGCACGCCTGCGAGCAGGTCGAGCACGATCTGCGCGGCCTCCTCGGAGGTGCGGCCGACGAGCCGGTCGCCGCCCTCCGGGGCCTCGCGGGTGAACTCCTCCAATGCCTTGGAGAGGTTGTCGGTGAGCGGCGCGTAGCCCACGAGCAGCCCGTCCTGCTTCCCGCGGAAGGTGCGGTTGACGCGGGCGAGGGTCTGCATGAGCAGCGCCCCCTTGAGCGGTCGGTCCACGTACAGCGTGTGCAGCGCCGGGGCGTCGAAGCCGGTGAGCATCATGTCCTTGACGATGATCAACTCGAGCTCGTCGTCGGCGTTCTTCACCCGCTGCTTCACCGCGGCGATCGCACTCGGACGCCGGAGATGCCTGGTGACGTGCTCCTCGTCGCCCGGGTCGGCGGTGTAGACCACCTTGACCTTGCCGGTGTCGTCGGCGTCGGAGTGCCAGTCCGGACGGAGGGCGACGATCTCCTGGTACAGGTTCGCGGCGATGGATCGGGTGGCGCAGACGATCATCGCCTTGCCCGGGACACCGAGGAAGGGCCGCATGGCGTCGCGGCGGGTTTCCCAGTGGGTCACCAGGTCGGCGGCCAGGGTGCGGATGCGCTCGGGGGCGCCGTAGACGGTGTCGAGCTTGGCCACCGCGCGCTGGAGGCGTTCGGCGTCCGCGGCGTCGAGGCCGCTCAGTGCTTCCTCCGCAGCATCGTCGAGCGACTCGTCGTCCACACCCGGCAGACGCGCCAGGCTGATCAGCCGCGGTTCGTAGACCACGGGGACTGTGGCGCCGTCCTCCACCGCCCGGTGCAGGTCGTAGACGTCGATGTCGGCGCCGAACACGCGGCGGGTGTCGCGCTCCCCCTCGGTGATGGGGGTCCCGGTGAAGGCGATGAGGGTCGCGTGCGGCAACGCACTCTTGAGGTGCGCGGCGTAGCCGTCCAGGTTGTCGTAGTGACTGCGATGGGCCTCATCGGCGATGACGACGATGTTGCGCCGGTCCGAGAGCAGCGGGTGTGTTGCTCCGGAGTCGCGTTCGGACTTGCTCAGGCCGAACTTCTGCAGGGTGGTGAAGTAGATGCCGCCCGAGCGGCGGTCCGCCAGTTGCGTCCGGAGCTCGTCGCGGGTGCGGACCTGCACCGGCTGCTCGGGGAGCAGGTCGGAGATCTGGAACCCGTCGAACAGTTGGGAGTCGAGCTCGGTGCGGTCGGTGATGACGATGACCGTGGGGTTGGCCAGTCGCGGGTGCCGCATGATCTTGGCGGTGTAGAGCTCCATCTCCATGGACTTGCCGGAGCCCTGGGTGTGCCACACGACGCCGGCCCGGCCGTCGGAGTCCACGGCGCGGACGGTGGCACCGACGGCTTTGGTGACGGCGAAGTACTGGTGGGGCTTGGCGATGCGTTTGACCAGGCCGGACTCGGTGGCGTCGAAGGCGGTGAAGTCGCGGTGGAGTTGGCCGAATCGTTCGACGTTGAACACGCCGTCGACGAGGAGGTCGAGTTCGGTGATGGGTTCCGCGGAGTCTTCGAGGGTGGTGAAGGGGGCCATGGGGCGGCCGTCGTCGTCGACGTTCCAGGGCGCGAAGTGGTTCCACGGGGTGAACGGCGTGCCGTAGCGGGCGGAGAGGTCGTCGGTGGCGACGACGACGACGGCGAAGCGGAACGCCATGGGGAATTCGTGGAGATAGGTGCGCAGCTGGTTGTACGCGAGCTCAGCGGTGGCGTTCTTGGCGCCCGGCTTCTTGAGTTCGAAAATCGCGAGCGGCAGTCCGTTGACGTAGGCCACCACGTCGAATCGCCGTTCGTGTTCGCGGCTGCGGACGGTCACCTGGTCCACGGCGTGGTACCGGTTGCGCGAGGCGTCGGCGGACAGGAAGCGAATGACCGGGGCGACCTCACGGCCGTCGTCGTCGATGTAAGTAAGGCCCTTGTAGCCGTCAAGCAGGACATGGTGAATTCGGTGGTTCTCGGTGACGGCGTCCTGCGACTTGGGGGTGATCACCTCGGCCATGGCCTGCTGCAGGTACTCCTCAGGCACGTCCGGGTTGAGGTTGATCAGCGACTGCAGGAGGGTGCCCCGCAGGACGATGTCGTGCCACGAGTCGCGCTCCCCCGAGCCGGGCGCGAGCGATGGCCCGGGGCGGTGCTCCCATTCGCGCTCGGCGAGGGCGTCGAGGATCCCCTGCTCGGCTTGGGCTTCGGACCAGCCGTAAGTCATGGAGTCATCCTTCCGGGGTGATGCGGCGGCCGCAGGCGGAGTCACTGAGGCTTTCACTGTTGCTCACTGTAGTTCACTGTTCCTCACTGTTCTGCAGTGATCTACACTGTTCTGCAGTGAGTAACAGTGAAGGGAAACACTGTGGATCAGTCCGACTTCGATGCAGTGATCGCACGCCTGCGCGCTCAGGGCACAGACGACGCGATCACCGAGGTCAAAGAGACCAAGAACGCACTCGGAGCGTCCGTATGGAAGTCGGTCAGCGCCTTTGCCAACACTGCAGGCGGGCTCATAGTTCTCGGCGTCAGTGAGGACTGCGGATTCACCGCGGTCGAAGACTTCGAGATCGACCGCGTGTGCAATCAGTTCATCGACAGGATGGGGGATGGCAATTCCGGAGGTGCGCTTCTTGCCCTGCCCCCGGAGTACACAGTCCGGCGGTTCACTTTGGATGGTGGCCAGGCCCTCGCGATCGAGATCGCGGAGAATTCCATCGACGCCAAGCCGTGTTACATCAGGAGCAAGGGCGTCGCAACCGGAAGCTTCAAGCGGAAAGACGATCAGGATATTCGGCTGAGCCGAACCGAGATCTTCGAGTTGCAAACCGCATGCACTCCGTCGGAGGCGGACCGCGCCGTGGTGGCCGAGTGCAGCGTGAGAGATCTTGACGACAAACTGGTAAGCACGCTGCTTTCGGCCCGCGAGGGTTCCAAGGCACTGCAGGGCGTCGATTCGACCGTTGGGAAGCTGAACAGGCTCAATGTCACCGACAGCAGCGGCAATGTCCGGCTGGCCGGGTTGCTCACCGTCGGACAATATCCGCAGCAGTACTTCCCGCAGCTCTTCGTGGACGTCAGTGTGCACCCGACCGTGGAGAAGTCGTCTGCTTCCACACAACTGCGGTTCGCCGACCGTGTCGAATGCTCCGGGCCGCTGTCTGAGGTCGTCCACGAGGCAGTGCAGGCGGTGCGGAAGAACCTGCGCACCTATTCGGTCATCGAGGACACCGGGCGGAGGGACGAGCTCGAGGTTCCTGAGAGAGTTCTTCGCGAAGCCATCGGCAATGCCGTCCTCCATCGGGAGTACCACCCCATGTTTCTCGGACAGGCCGTGGCGGTAGACGTCTACCCTGACCGGATTACCGTCACCAGCCCGGGCGGGCTGTGGCAAAAGACAAAGGACACGATCGGCGACGGGGTGTCCCGGTGCCGGAATCAGGCCTTGGTCCAACTCCTCAAGAAGGTTCCCTCGCTGGGCGCCGGCGGAACCGTAGCGGAGGGTGGCGGCGGCGGCATCCCCCTCATGTTCGACGAGATGCGGGCGCGTTCCCTGGAGGAACCGCGTTTCACAATCACTCCCGACAGCGTGACGGTCGAGCTCCGCCGGCACGGAGCCGACACGGAGGCACACCGCCGATGGGCGCGAGACACAGTCGGTCGCGATCTCGCTCGGGGCGAGGACGCACTCCTTGCCATCGCGCGCCGAGACAAGCATGTCAGCGTCGGAATGGCCCGGGACATGGTGGGCATGGACTCGGATGAAGCTCGTCGAACACTTCGATCCCTTGTGACTGAAGGCGTTCTCGAACCGATCGGTCCAGAGGACTTCGGGCTCAAGGGCGCGACCGATCTGCCGACCGGTGCCGAGCTCGCAGTGCTCAACGCTCTTTCTCCAATAGCGCCGATGTCGATTGCCGAGCTCTCCGTGACCCTGGGGCGCACCAAGAACGCTCTTCGACCGGTCCTCCGGCATCTCGTCGAGGACGGAAGGGTGATTCCCACCGCCGGGCCTCGGAGCAGACACCGTCGGTATCTGCTGCCGGAGCCGAATACCGGAGCCCGCGAGACGCGACCTGGGGATTGTTAGATTAGGTACTCCCCTAATCTGACACTGATCCTCAACTTCCGCGGATCGTGACAGATTACGGCGGCGCCCCGCTGCCACTCAGAGCACTCCCTCGACGGCGCGCTCGGCGTCCTTGGCTGTGATCTGGCCGTTCATGAGTAGGGGCAGCAACTCGTCGCGGGTTCGGGCGAGAGAGTCGTTCGCTTCGACCAATTGGCTCCTTAGGCGACATAGGGACACGAGCAGCTTTCGGTGCGCCTGGTCGAGGTGGCGTGTGTCTGGAACCACTGCATCCAGAACGTCCTGTGGACGCACACGCTGATGACTGCTAGAAGTGCCGCCCACAATCGACTGCAACTGGCCGAATACATCCCCATGGAGAATCGCGGCCCATAACTCACCGACCGCTAGTTCCGATGATTCAAGAACGACAAACTCTGTCGACGCAAGTCGACGAACGCCTGAAGACGCGGTATCAATGGGCCACAATCGAGGTATCCTCGGATTGAGTTTCGAGACCAGCACAGCAGGATTCTCGATCTCGTTTTTTGCGCTTTTAATATCTTCGGCAGACTCCAGCGTCGCTTTTCCCTCATCGAACGCAGGCAAACTGTAATGCAGAACCGCCTCCATGCCGAGTTTCATCGGCGACACCGAAGACCTGCGTTGCTGTGCAACCTCACCCAGCCTCACGAGCTGGTGGCACTTGCTCGCCAAAGCAACTGCTAGTTCTTCTGCACGGTTGCTCGCGTCGCGATTCGCAGCGATCTTGTCGTCCAGCGCGCCGAGGACCTCTCCGATAGCTCGCTGCTGATCCAGCGGCAATGCCGGGATAGTCAGCTCTTTAAGGATGCCCAAGTTGATGTGGGGGACGCCCCCAGTGATCGCGCGGTCCGCGATCTGCCTCTTAAAATGGTCAGATCTACAGGCAGCCAGAACAAAGCGCGTGTCAAACCTAGTTGCATCCGCCCTCAACCTCATTTGGCTCTGGGAAACAACTAACGGGCCGTCAAAACCTTTCGGAACTATTGCGACCTGTCCAAGGGTGCCACGCTGAGTGAAGATCAGATCACCCGTCATGGCAGAGTTTGACTTTAGATCCCGCAGGAACTTGTCTTTCGTCACAAAAGCAAACTCGCCTCCAACAACAGCAGACGGGAGCATATTGCTTCCGCGGATTACTGGAACTCCGCTATCTGCGTAGTCCTTCGAGACAAGATTTGATCCGAACGGTCCCGATGCGAAACCCCGGTGCTCTGCGACCTCTGACAGTGGAATGTACTTGGTCACTGGCCCAGCCTCCCCATCTGCTCGCGAACAACGGCATCCAACCGCGCCGACTCATCCAACGCAGCGGTCAGCTCGCCGGTGAGCCGCGCGATCTTCTCGTTGATCGGTTCGTCGTCCTCTTCCGCCTCGGGCACGCCCACGTAGCGGCCCGGGGTGAGCGCGTAGCCGGCGGCCTTGATCTCCTCGAGCGTGGCCGACTTACAGAAGCCAGCCACGTCCGCGTACTCGCCCGCCGCAGAGGGGCGGCCCCGCCAGGAGCGGAACGTCTCGGCGATGCGCTGCAGGTCCTCCTCGCTCAGCGTGCGCTCCACGCGGTCGATCATGTGGCCGAGCTCGCGGGCGTCGATGAACAGCACCTGCCCTCGACGATCCACCGAACCGCCCTTGCCAGCGGCCTTGTTCTTCGCGAAGAACCACACGCACACCGGGATCCCCGTCGCCCGGAACAACTGCCCCGGCAGGGCCACGATGCACTGCACCACGTCACCCTCGACCATCGCCTTGCGGATGTCGCCCTCGCCGCTGGTCGAGGTGGTCATGGTCCCGTTGGCCATCACCACGCCGGCCTCGCCGTTAGGCGCCAGCTTGGACAGGATGTGCTGCATCCACGCGTAGTTGGCGTTGCGCTTGGGCGGCACTCCGTAAACCCAGCGCGGATCGTCCTCGCGTCGCGCCCAGTCCTTGATGTTGAACGGCGGGTTGGCCATCACATAGTCGGCCTGCATGTCCGGATGGATGTCCCGGGCAAAGGTGTCGCCCCAGCGCGAGCCCAGGCCCTGCGAGTCGATCCCGTGGATCGCCAGGTTCATCTTGGCCATCCGCCACGTACGCTCGTTGAGCTCCTGCCCGTACACGGCGACGTTGGTCGGATCCTCCTTGTGCCCCTCGAGGAACTTCTCCGTCTGCACGAACATGCCCCCCGACCCACAGCACGGGTCGTACACGCGCCCCGAATGCGGTTCGAGAATTTCCACCAGCGTCCGCACCACCACGGGCGGGGTGTAGAACTCGCCGCCGCGCTTGCCCTCTGCCTTGGCGAACTTGTCCAGGAAGTACTCGTAGACCTCCCCGAGCAGATCCCGTGCCTTGGAGGCGCCGCCGCCGGTAAATCGCGCCGCGTTGAACAGGTCGACCAGCTCACCCAGTCGGCGCTGCTCGACATTGTCGCGACCGAACAACACCGGCAGCGTGCCCACCAGCGACTCGTTGGCCTGCATCAACGCGCGCATCGCGGCGTCGATCAGCTCACCGATCGACTGCGCGTCGTTGGTCGACGACGCCGGGATTCCCTTGGCGTGCCGCGAGAGGTATTCCCAGCGGGCCTCGGCGGGCACCCAGAACACGCCCGAGCCCAGGTACTCGTCGGCGTCCTCGAGCGTCTCCGCGAGGTAGGCCTCGTCCTCACCGGCCAACTCCTCGCGGATCGCGTCGCGCCGCTCGGAGAACGCGTCCGAGACATACTTGAGAAACACCAACCCCAGCACGACGTCCTTGTACTGCGACGCATCCATGGACCCACGGAGCTTGTCCGCCGCCTTCCACAGCGTGTCCTTGAGTTCCTTGGGGGTCGATGCCTCCAGCGGCACCGGAACCAACACTTTCGCCATCAGGCGTTCTCCTCGTAGTTCTGATCTGAGTAGTTGTGGGCTATGCGCAGCGTGCCCGCCGCGAGTCCGTCGGAAAGTTCAGTGGTGAGCGCGTCGAGCGCACTCAATTCGGCCAGGAGCCGTGCCCGGTGCTCGGCGGCCCGTGCCGCCACCGTGCGCCAGGGGCTACAGGCGTCGACGACGACGGTGCGCAGCCGCCAGGAACGGCAATCCGATCCCCGCGCAGCCGAAATATCTCGAACCGCGAGCTCGGGAAGAATACGTCGCGATCCCTCGACCGGTTCCAGACACCGCAGGATCCGGGCCGGCGCCTGAACGGCATTGCCGCCGACTGCGTCGATGATCGCGGCCGGCCCCCTCGTCGTCGTAAACACCACGTCGCCCGGCTCCGTGAGCCGGAACCGAGGTGCGCGCCGGACCAACTCCACCAGATCGACCGACCTCGACCCGATCGCGCACTGGCCACGCACCTCATCCGGGCCGATCACCCCGATGCCGCCCGGACCCGCCGCGAAGACCTCCGCGGGGATGCGCACGCCCGTGATCACCCGGGCCGGCCGGTGCTTGCCCGTGGTCGCCGCTCTCCACGGCAGGGAGTGGTCAGCCGCAGATCCGGCCGCCACCACTTCGACCCCGTCGAGCACCCCGGACGCCGACGCGTCGCGCTTCTCCCACAGGCGGGCCAGCGCATCACCGCCGTCCTCCGCGACGTCGGTGGTGACCGGCAGCGCGAGTGCAGGCCTGGCCACCACCGCCTCGGTGAGCCGGTGCTCGCTGCGCAGGAACGCGTGACTACGCCGTGCGGCGCCTCCGCGGAGAGCCGCCACCACGTCAGAGGCGAGAGCACGGTTCTCCCGCATATCGAGCGCATGGGCCGAATGCTCCCCGAATGTCGTGAAACTCCGCGCACCGGCAGTGTCGCCTGACTCCCCCAGCACCCACAGCGCCATCCGACGACGGCCACCGAACCGGCACAATCCCCGCGGCAGGCGAGCGACGTAGCGCAGGGGCGCCACATAGTCGCCGCCTGTCCCGCTCAGGATCCGCCGCCGATGGTCCGTCCCCGGCAACTCGTCGACCAGCAGCGGGGCGGGAGCGAACACCACCGCAACGCTGCCCGGCTCCAGGCCCAGCACCACGTTGTCGATCGTGTCGAAGAAGCTCTCAGTCCGGTCCCGGGGAATTGCCGCCCACTGCCCGACGAGAAGGGTGGCCGAACCGGCCGTCGCCGATTCCAGGCGAGTGCCGAGTGCGGCGAGGTACCGCCAGAGCAGTCGATCCACCGGCCCGGCCGGGTCATCCGGCGCAACGACGCGCGGCCGATCCGACTCCGAAGACCTGGCCACCACGCTCGCGAGCAGACGCAGCCCGCCCGGACCCCACGGCACGAGTGCCCTCTCGGAGTCGTCGGCCAGCGCCGCGACCACCTCACACGCCAGCGCGTCGCCCGTGCTGGTGAGCGATTCCGAGGCGAGCGGCGCGTCCTTGGCCTCCTGACGCTGCGCCAACCGTTCGAGAACCCGTGTCGCAGTGATGCCGGCTTCGGCAAGGCGATCGACGCACGCGACCAGGTCGCTGTCACGCAGTGCCCTATCCGCCTGCGCCACGGACAGAACCGACTCGACTGCGTGCCCCACCGGAAGCGTCGCAAGGTCGTCGCGGCTCTGGTCAGCCAGTGGCGCACCGGACAGCGCGTGGAGCAGGAGTAGCGCCGAGGCGTCGTCGAGTTGCGAGGCCGCCCGGTCCATCAGCGACGAGAACAGCGCCGCATCCTCGTGCGCGTCCGGATTGTTCCCCCGGCCGGTGACGCGCAGCCAGCGGCCGACCTCGTTCGCGGAGAACACCAGCCGCGCCGGGTCCACCGGGGCAGGGAAGGGATGCTCCGATCCGGCTGACCGGGAGCGCCACACCGAGACGACCGGGCGTTTCACACCGGCGAGGTCGGCGATCTGCTGCATGGTCAGCGTCTCCACGGGGTCACCTCCGTTCGGTCCGTCAGGTCTGCGATGTAGACGACGCTACAGCCGATATCGACCGGACCATACCCTCTTGCCGATAAGTCCCCTTTTCCTCTTAGCCGTTATCACCCACGCGCTATGTCGAGGAAAGGTCTCCGGGGAAGCCAACCGCACTCGATCCCTCGGAGGTCACTCGTGAACAACGCCCTCACGGTCGACCACCTCACGGATTGGAGCCTCCTCGAATGGTGGCTTCACTACCTCGGGGCGATCGCCATACCCGTCCTGACAGTCTTCCTTGTACTGGCCGCACTTGAAGCGTGTAGGGCGCTCGTCCGCATGAGTTTGCCGAACCCGGTCGAGGCAGCAGTCGGTGTGGGCCTGATCTCCGGCGCCTTCGCGGTCGTGTTCCTCGGCCTGAGCTGGCACATCGACTTGCTGTACGGATCGCTACGGCATATCTCCAGCGCGACCGGGGCTGTCGTGGCCGGTCTCGGCACCGCGCTCTTGGTCGCCGCAGCCTCCGTGGTCCTGGCACTCAAGCTGGGACTAACCAGACGGCGCCGGCTCGCCGTGGTCGCCCTCGCCGCCGCAATACCTGCAGTCTTCAGTCTCGTCCATGACGGCCTCTACCGGGAAGCGACCTCGTCCGTGGTCGACACGGCGAGTGTCGGTATGCACTCACCCACACGAAGCGCCGCAGGGGGCCAGCCGAGCCGGCCCGGCGACGCCCCAACGGACGTTCTGCCGCGCTCCCCTCCGGCAGACCAGCACGCACTCACACCCGAAGGCCTCAGGGCCGCATCGGCTCCCGACTACTCACTTCACCAAGGAGACTTCCCATGTCCTCGACCTCCCTCCGTACGTACGGCACCGCTGCCGTGACTGCCGCCCTCCTGGGCGCCGGCTCGTTCCTCGCGCCGGCCATCGCCCAGGCGCAGTTGGTCGACCCCGTCGACCCCACTGACATCATCAAGATCGACTCACCTGACCTCGCCGTGAACGTCAACGGCACCACGGCGAACTTCACGGTCACCGCCCCCGAGAACATGGCCTGCGTCGGGCCTCTGGTGGTCGAGGGTGCGATCAGCGAGAAGGACATCGACCCCGAGACCTGGAACGAGACCTTCTTCGAGGACCTGTTCAGGAATCCGGTCTGGCCCACGAAGGAATCCGACCTGCGCGTCGTGGTCAACGAGTCCAGTGACCTACTGGACGAGGAGGGGGCCTACGTGAGTCCTCACAAGGTCAGCGTGCCGGGCCTGGACGACGGGGACTACGTCGCCACGTCGATCTGCGTCACCGAAGACAGCATCGCGCCCCTCGCTGCAACCGATGAGATCTCGACTCTCGCGGACGTCCAGTACCCGGTCGAGATTCACTTCCGGAACTTCTCGGTGACCACTACCGGGAGCGTCAATCTGGGCAGCGTCGACGTGTTCGGCAGCCTCGGGAGCTGACCACCTGGACCGGGGGCCCGGCTCGTCGCTCAACTGACGTAGCCGGGTATCCCGGCCCGCTGCTAATCGACGCATTGCCCTTCTGACATGGCGGTACGCATCCTTCGGGAGTCGTGCCCGGCCTGATCGGGAGGGCGTTGTCGTATTCCTTCGCCGTCGCGGCCGCAGATGTCGTGGCGGCGGCGGATGCCGAACTTTCTCTACTGTGGCGTGCACACCTGACTCGACCCGAGGGAGACCACACATGGACGTCGCCGCCGTCGCCGCCACCGCACCGGACGCACCCCTGGAGAAGACCACGATCCGACGTCGGGACACCGGCCCGGACGACGTGCTCATCGAGATCGAGTACGCCGGCATCTGTCACTCCGACATCCATCACGTGCGCGGCGAGTGGGGGCAGACCACCTATCCCGTGGCGCCCGGGCACGAGATCATCGGCATCGTCCGCGAGGTCGGTTCCGAGGTCACCCGGCACGCGGTGGGCGACCGCGTGGGCGTCGGGTGCCTGGTCGGCGCCTGCCACGAGTGCGCCTCCTGCCAGGCCGGCCAGGAACAGGAGTGTGAGCGCGGGTCGGTCGCGACCTACGGCTCCCCGCTGCCCGAGGGCGACCCCGAGGGCCCGGTGACGAACGGCGGCTACTCGACCCACATCGTGGTCGAGGAGCCGATGGTGGTGTCCGTACCGGAGGGGCTCGACCCGGCCGCGGCGGCGCCGCTGCTGTGCGCGGGGATCACGATGTTCTCGCCGCTGAAGCAGTGGAACGTCGGCCCGGGCACCAAGGTCGCGGTGATCGGCATGGGCGGACTCGGCCACGTCGGCGTGAAGCTCGCGGTGGCGATGGGCGCCGCGGTGACGGTCCTGTCGCAGACCACCTCCAAGCGGGACGACTCTCTGAAGTACGGCGCCGTGGAGCACTACGCGACCGCCGGCGACGAGGGCAAGGCCACGCTCCGCGAGCTCCGCGGCACCTTCGACGTCATTCTCAACACCGTCTCCGCGAGCCTGCCGATGGACCGGTTCCTCGCCACGCTCAAGCCGCGCGGAGCGCTGGTCAACATCGGCATCCCGACCGAGCCGATGTCGGTGCGGGCCGGGTCCGTCGCCGCCGGGCGCAGGATCCTCACCGGGTCCATGATCGGGGGGATCCCCGAGACCCAGGAGATGCTCGACTTCTGCGCCGAGCACGGGATCACGGCCGACATCGAGCTCATCTCGGCGGACAAGATCAACGAGGCGTACGACCGCGTCGTGAGCTCGGACGTCCGGTACCGGTTCGTGATCGACGCCAAGACGTTCTAAGGAACGGAGTCAGCGCCAGCCCAGGAACGTCATCCCGAAAGCCATCACCGCCCAGACGATGGCGCAGAGGATGACGGTCTCCTTGGTGTACCCGTCGTTCCACGAGCGGGCGAACAGTCGCTTGAACTCGAGCCATCGACCCGCCCAATAGCCGGTCTCGGGTTCGAGGGCCGGGTGTTCGTACGGACCCTCCCGGTTCCCGAGTGGTTCACGTTGTCCGTCATCGTCCCGCGTCGCCATGTCACTCGTCCGAACGTTCATCGAATAGCCCTTCGTGCACTACGTCTCCAGCTTTCTGACCCAGGTAGGTCCCCACGGCAGCGCCGATCCCCGCACCGATGAACGTGCCCACCGGCCCGAACATCGACCCTGCGACCGCGCCGGCCGCGGCACCACCGAGCATTCCGCCACCCAGTGCACCAGTGGTCTCCCATACTGCTTCGCCAACCGAGGTCTCTCCCTCGGCGTGGGCCTTCACGCCGTCGTACACCGTAAGCCCGCCACCGACCGGACCGGCGACCCTACCGAGTCCCCGCAACCCCGTTGCCGCGGCTCTGCCGAAGTCGTCCGGGGCCGGGTTGAGCATGTGCTTCCCCCGCGTCAGTGGATCGAGTTCATCGGCGACGTCCGGATAGCCCCGAGACGCGGCCCCCGTCATCGCGTCCACACCGCGACCCGGCCACGGGTCGTCCGGGCCCGGGATCGGCGACCGGTCGACCTCGGGTGGGATCGCGGCGTGCAGCCGGGCGGCGATCTGGTCGATCTCGCGCCCGTAGTGCTCATCGAGGGAGCGCGCGGTGTCGACCGCGGAGCTGATCGCCTCCGCATGCTCATCGACCGTCGATTGATCGATGTCGTCGCGACCAGACAACGGACGCACCGACGATTCACCCACCTGCAGTCCGGCTGCCTCGGCATCGGCGATCCGATCTCGAACCGCCTGAACTGCCGGCCCCAGCGCAGCGTGCGAGCTCCGGAGAGCATCAGCCAGATCCTCGAGTCCGTCAGCCAGCCCGCTGACGTGCGACTTCTCACGTTCCACGGTGTCGAGAACGGCGTCAGCGGCCTCCCCGTCCCAGCCATCATCCAGCTCCACCGCACCGTCGACCAGGTTCCTCCGGATGCCCTCCGCCACGGAGCCCTGCCGCCCGACCTCGCCGCCGGCGCCCGCCAATGCGGACACGTCCCAACGACGAATGTCGCCGACTGTCCAGCTCACCGCCGGGCCACCGCTGCGAGGAGAGCCGCGAAGTCCTCATCCTCGGCCTCGAGGAACCGGTGCGCCTCGGCAGCGAAGTCGGCCAGGCCCCCGAGCCGACCCGCGATTCTCGAGGCGCACACCGCGGCAGCACCGCACGCCCGGTCCACCGCCTGCTCGATCGCCGACCCGCCCGGAAGACCGCCGCCCAGACGTGCCGTGACCTCGGAAAACGTCACCTCCGCGGCCGCCTCCCCGCAGTCGCGGAACACCGAGACCGCGCTCGCGATCTTCCCGGCATCCGCCCTGATCGTCCCGTCGGGCACGAGCCCTCCTCGTCGTCGTTCCGGTCTACTACCGGGACGCCCCCGTGGCGTCCTCACCATGTACGACGCGCGCCCCACGCCGATCGGTTCCCCCGTGTCGTACCCGTGGTGTGTACTCGGGAGTGTGGGAGGGACACCGGTCACCGCCGGTTCCACCCACGACCCGGCGGCGTCGCCCGGCGTCGGGACCTCTCCCTCGAGGAGTGCACCATGTCGCTCACCTGGACCCCCACCCTCGACCGCGCGCTCGCGGTCGCCGCTCGTTGCCACGCCGGCCAGACCCGCAAGGACGACCCGACGCCCTACATCGCCCACCCGGTCGCGGTGGCGCTGATCGTCTCCGACTTCACCGCCGACGAGGACGTGGCGGTCGCAGCGCTGCTGCACGACGTCCTGGAGGACGTGCCGCCATCGGTGTACTCGGCCGACGACATGACCGCCGAGTTCGGCGAGCGGGTCACGGAACTCGTCCGCGGCGTGTCGGAGGAGAAGACCGCCGGTGAGGAGACCCCGCCGTGGCGGGTGCGCAAGGAGGGCTACCTCGCGCGACTGGCCGAGGACTCCCACGAGTGCCTGCTCATCTCGGCCGCCGACAAGATCCACAACCTGCGCTCGATGGTCACCGCGCACGAGCGGCTGGGCGGTGACATGTGGGGCCTGTTCAACGCCGGGCCGGAGGAGAAACTGTGGTTCTACCGCGCGATCGCCGACGCCGTCGCCGAACGGCTCGGTGACTGCACCGCCTCGCGAGAACTCCGCCGGGCGGTCGACGACGTGGCCGCCCTCGCCCCGGTGGGATGACGCCATGCGCGACCAGCTCTCCGGCCCGGGCAGCGCGCCGCTGCGTCCGGCGGAGGACCCCTGGGACGGTTTCGAGTCAACCCTGGCCGGCCATCTCCGCAGGCCGGGGGCGGTCGGCGCGATGGAGTTCACCGCCCCGTCCGAGGCGTCCGGAACGCGGGGGCGGTGCGTCGTCCACCTCGCGCCCGGCGGCGAGCGCACCTGGGTGACCGTGCGCCTCGCCGGTCACCCCCTCGTGGAGGAGATGATCGCCCACACCTCCCCCACCGCGCCCGGCACCATCGCCCGCGCGGTCGTCGATGCCTGCCGCGACCGGCTCGGGGTACCGCACCCCCAACTGCTGACCCTGCGCTGCCAGGGCACGGTCGGGCGGCACACCGGACCGCTGCGTCTGCTCCGCACCGACTCGATCCCCATCGGCAACGACCCCGCCGACCACCCGAACCCCATCGACATGGCGGTGGAGGTGGCCGACCACGAGGACGCCCGGGAACGGTTCGAGGCGATCGTCGAGAGAGTCACGGGACGGGCCTGCGTGGTCGACGACCACGGGGCCATCGTCTTCGACCACGTCGGCCACCGGATGCACATCTCATTCGCCGAGGACGAGCCGTACGCACGCATCTGGGCGTGGGTCGTGCGGGGAGTGCGCTCCAGGTCCGACGCGGCGCTCGAGCTGGCTCGACTCAATCTCGACGACGAACGCACGTCGTGGATCCTCGACGGCCGGCACGTCCTGCAGCGGACCACCGTGCCGGTCGCCCCGCTGCTCCCCCGCCACGCCCAGGTAGCGCTCGAACACTTCCTGTTCACGTTCTCCTCGACGCGGGACGCGATCGCCGCGAGGCTGGGGCCCCGGTAGCCGCACAGACGAAAGCCGGTGCGTTCGGCGTGGACCGAATGCATCGGCTCTCTGCGGCGACCCTGACGGGACTCGAACCCGCGACCTCCGCCGTGACAGGGCGGCGCGCTAACCAACTGCGCCACAGGGCCGTGCTCGTGGCACGGGGTAGGACATTAGCGGAACTCACGGACTCGCCCTCCACCGCCCCGCCCCCAAGGGGGAAGCGTCCGTGGCCAGGTGCCTGACGCCGCTGCTCATTCGGACCAGAAGGCGACCATCGGTTGGCTGGAGATCAGCTCCCCTCCCTGGTAGATCTGCATTCCCGACGAGTCGATCGAGTACAGGACGTCGTTGCTGGCGACCATGGCCGAACCACCGGAGATCCCCGGATCGTCGATCTCCACCCCAGCCCCGCCGGACGAGCCGCGATAGTAGTACCGGCCGTTGTCCGGATTGATGCAGATCGAGAACGAGGCCTGGGTGGTGCGGCCGATCATCTCCGCCGGATCGCCGGCGTTGCACCGTGACTGGGAGTTGTCGATCCAGCCGGAGGAGTCCGCGCCGGCGGGATACCCGGCGGTCCGCGGCGACCGGGCTGCAGGTACCTCGCGGGTGACCGTGACGGTCTCGCGCTCCGGCGCGGTTGTGTAGGCGGTCTCCGTCACCGGCGGCGGCGAGGACGCGGTGGATGTGGACGACGACGAGGAGCCCGCCACCACCTGCCCCGCCCCGTCGCCGGACACGCCCCCCGGACGCAGAACGAGATAGCCGATCGCTCCGAGCAGGGCCAGCGCCAGAATCGACAGGACCGCAATGAGGGCGACCACCGCGCCCGAGCTCCCCCGCTGTCCGCCGGCCTGATACCCGACTCCCTGCCATCCCTGCGATGGCCGCGGCCCTTCCGACCCGTTGTCCCATCCGTACGACATCGGCGGTGCCCCCTCGCCTTCCGCTGCCCCGGGTGGGCCGGCCTGACCGGACGGTAGCAGCAGGGTCCGACGCCGTCAGCGGTGATGAGAGACCGTCCACCCCGGGGTTGTCGGACCCGTGGGGCACCATGGCGGTGTGACCGGATCCCAGGCTCATCCCACCGCCCTCGCCGCCGAGGTGCACCGCCTCCGCGGTACCGACCCCCTCGGCCGCATCACCGTCCTCGTGCCCTCGTTCGGTGCGGTCCGGGACCTCGTCCGGGCGTTGGCGCTCAGTGGTGGCTCGGTCAACGTGGCGGTGCGGACCGCCTCCCAGGTGATCAGCGAGCTCTCGGCTCCCGCACTGGCACCGAGGGCCGCACTCCCGTTCCCGCTCCTAGCCGCCGCCGTCGAGAAGGCGTTGGACGCCGACCCGGGGTACCTCGAGTCGGTCGCCGCCGAGCCCGTCACGGGGCAGGCTGTGGCCCAGGCCTGCCTGCGGCTCGGGACCGTCGAGCCGGGGTCGGTCGGCGCGCAGACCCGCTTGCACTCGGAGGTCCTCCGGCTGGCCGACGAGGTCCACGCGATGACAGGTGCCGCGTACTACACGCAGTTCGAGGCCGTGGGCATCGCGCTGAAGCGTCTGGACGAGCTGGGCCGGATCGTGCTCGCCGCACCGTTGCGCGGGACTCAGGCCGAGCGCAGGCTGCGGGCCGCGCTGGATCAGCGCGGTATCTCCCCTCTTCCCGGCACCGGATCGGACCATCTCGCCTCCGCCGCCGAGCCCGGCACCGGGAAGGCGGTCACCGGCACCCACGTGCTCCACGCGTCGGATTCCGATGACGAGGTGCGCGCAGTGGTCCGATTCGTCCGCTCGCGTCTCGCAGACGGGGTCCCCGGCTACCAAATCGGTGTCTACTACCCCTCACCGGACCCCTACTTGCGGCTTCTCCACCGAGCCTTCGCGGAAGCCGGGATCACCGTCTACGGCCCCTCCGACGCGGCACTCGGCCGCTCCCCCGCCGGCCGTACGATCGTGCGGCTGCTGGGCCTGGATGCCGACCGGATGCCCCGCGCCGATCTCCTCTCGATCATCGCCGAAGGTGCGATCGCCCCGTTCGACGACGACGGCGCCGCCGTCTCGTCCCGGCGGCTCGAGATCCTCACCCGGACGCGCTTCCCCGTCATCGGTGCCGGCGACTGGGAGCGACTGGCCGAGTATCTGCAGGCCGAGCCTGAGGCCCTCGCCGAGTCCGAACGGGCCGCCGCTGCCGCGCTGCTGCGCCTGATCCGAAACATCCGTTCCGGACTCGCTGCCGTCGACGCCGCGCGTACCTGGACGGAGGCCACACGGGCTGTGACAGGTCTCGTCGCCTCACTGTTCCGTCAGGCCCCCGACCGGGCCGCCGTGCTCGCGGTGCTCGGTTCCCTAGGCGATCTGGATACGATCGCGCCGGCGATCACCCGGGATCGCGTCGTGGGTGCGGTCGCCACGCGACTGGACGCGATCGGTGACCGTGTCGGCGAGGAGGGCGCCGGGGTCGCCCTGGGGCCGATCGACGACGCCGTGGGTCGCGATCTGGACACCGTCTGCGTCGTGGGAATGGCGGAGGGATTGCTCCCGGTCCTGCACAAGCCCGACCCGCTCGTCCCCGAGGGCGCGGTCGAGCCCCCCTCCTCCGAACGACTCGACGAGCGGTACCGGGTTCTCCAGCTGGCGCTGACCGCCGGCTCCGAGCACCGCATGTGTTCGTTCCCCCGTGGGTCGATGCGAGGCGGCGGCGACCGGATCCCGTCCCGCTGGCTGCTGCCCACCCTGTCCCGACTCGCCCGGAAGTCCGTTCGCGCCACCAAGTGGCAGCAGGACGTCGACGGATGCCCGGCCGTCACCGCAGTGCCCTCGTTCGTCGACGGCGTGCTCACCCCGCCGACCGCCCTCGGTTCGGACCCGGCCACCCTCGCCGAACTGCGGATCCGGGACCTCTCCGCCCACGGGTGGCTGGCTCGGGCGGATGCCCCTGATCTGCTGGTCCGCGCCCACGAGATGCGTCAGGACCGTCGGCGTGGCCGGTTCACGCGGTTCACCGGCGACGTCTCGTCGGCTGCCGACCTGCTCACCTTCCTCGACCATCCGCTCTCGCCCACGAGGCTGGAGGATTGGGCACAGAGTCCCTACCTGTTCTTCCTCTCCACGGTGTTGCGGGTCCGAACGCTCGACGACCCGGCTGCAGATATCGAAATGGACCTGCGCGACTACGGCGACCTGGTCCATTCGATCCTCCAGCGCTACATCTCCGATCGGCTGGAGACCGGGTCCGGCCCGGACCGCGACCTGCTCATGAGAGCGCTTCGCAGCGAATGCGAGGCCGCCATCGCGACCTCGCCGGGCCTCGTGGCCTCGTTGTGGCGCCGAAGGGAGATCCTGCTCGGAGCCGAGCTGGACCGGTGGTTCTCGGAGGATGAGGTGGACTTCGAGGCGGGGTGGGCCCCAGCCGCTACCGAGCTCGGGTTCGGCCGACAGGCCCCCGACGGCTCGGTGGTCCAGATCCCGTTCGAGGTGACCACCTCCCGCGGCGCGACATCGGTCCTCCTCGCCGGGTCCATCGACCGGCTCGATGAGCGCGGAGACGCCCAGCGGGTCACCGACTACAAGACCGGGAAGCCACCGGAGTCAGAAGACCGGCCGACCGAGGATGATCCCACCATCTCCGGCACGCGATTCCAGTTGCCGCTCTACGCCGCGGCCGCCGAGGCATCCCACGACCTCCCGGTTCGCGAGGTGCGGTACTGGTACTGCACCGAGCGCGGGGAGTTCGAGCAGATCTCCCTCGACATCACCGTCGACGTCATGGCCAAGGTCCGTGAGGACGTGGGCAATCTGGTGGACGCCCTCCAGCGGGGCTGGTTCCCTCTCAAGGGCGGGCGAGGGTCGTCCCGTGACCTGGCCAAGCTCATCGGGGGCACGGAGCTCGACCGCGCCTGGGAGCAGCTGTCCCAGCAGGTACCGATCGCGTCCCATCCCGCATTCGCCGGCCTCGTCGCCGCCGACCCGACCGAGAACGAATCGGAGACGACCACATGAGCCACCTCCCCGACCGGGCCGCCCGTCTCCGCGTGGAAACAGACACCTCCGCCACGCTCTTCGTGGAGGCCGGCGCCGGGACCGGAAAGACCCATGCCCTGGTCAGCCGGCTCAGCACGCTCCTGTTGGACGACGCCGTGCCCGTCGACCGAATCGCAGCGATCACCTTCACCGAGAAGGCGGCCGCCGAGCTACGCGACCGGCTCCGCGTGACACTGGTCGACCTGCGCGCCAAGGGCGACCACCGGGCTGATGCCGCACTGGCGGGCCTCGACACCGCCGCGATCGGCACGCTGCATTCCTTCGCCCTGCGGCTGCTCTCGGAGAATCCCCTCGAGGCGGGGATCCCGCCGAGGGTCACCGTCCAACAGGACACCGCAGAGGCCACCGCCGTCGAAGCCCTGTGGCAGGAGTCCGCCACCCTCCTGTTCGGCAGCGGCCCGACCGCCACTCGATCAGGCAATCTGGCGCAGGCAGTCGACGACATGCTCGACGCCGGCGTGAATGCCCACGCGTTCCGCGAGGTGGTCGAGGCACTGCACCGTGACTGGGACCGCCTGCCCACCGATCCCCTGTACCCGGACGTCGCGGACCTGCCCGTGTCGCCGGATCTGGCCGAGGTGGTCGCTGCCGTCGGATCGATCGTCGGGTGGCGGGACTCCTGCCAGGACGAGACGGACAAGCTCTACGCCGTCCTCGACGACCACGAGACCTGGCTGGCGAACCTGCAGGACGCCGCCACGGACCCGACCGCGTCACCCTCCTGGATGGAACTCCTGGGAGATCCGGTCAAGGCAGGTCGCGGCGGCAAGGGCGCGAGCTGGGGCGGGACCGACGTGGTCAAGGAGATCAAAGAGGAGATCAAGCAACTCTCCTCCGTATGCGAGGCGATCCTCGTCGAGCACTGGCGTCCACGCATCGCGGTGGTGCTCGACGCCCTCATCCCCGTGGTCCGACGACACGCCGCCGACCGCCGCCGCCACGGCACCCTGCAGTTCCACGATCAGCTCGTCCTCGCGCGCGAACTACTGCAGAACCCGACGGTCCGCGAGCGGGTCCGGGCACGCTACCAACGGATCCTCATCGACGAGTTCCAGGACACCGACCCCATACAGCTGGACATCGCCGAACTGCTGACCACCGCAACCGACGGCTCCGGACCCGAACCCGGCCGGCTCTTCACCGTCGGCGACCCCAAGCAGTCCATCTACCGGTTCCGGCGTGCCGACATCGCCACCTATCTCCGCGCCCGGGGTGGCGCCGACAACGTGGGCGGGGTCGAGATCGAGCGACTCAGCACGAACTTCCGTTGTTCACGTCCGGTCCTCAACTGGGTCAACGAGGTGTTCTCAGAGGTACTCACCGCCTCCGACGGCATCCAACCCGAGTACCGGGATCTCGAACCCGCACCGAGCCGGCCCGAGCACGACCCCGCCCACGGGCCGCGACCGTTCATCTTCCGCACGGAGGACGTTCCCGAGCACTGCCCACCCGACTCGAAGGAAGCCACCGAACGCCACTGGACCGAGGCCTCCGATGTGGCGAGGGTGATCGCCACCGCCATCCGGGAAAGCTGGACCCACGAGTCCAAAGAAGGTGGGCAGACCCCGCTGCGACTGGCCGACATCGCGATCCTCCTGCCGTCACGCGGGTCCCTGCCCATGCTCGAGACCTGCCTCGACCACGCCGGGATCGACTACCGCACCGAGGCCTCGTCGATCGTCTACGGGACACCTGAGATCCGCGACCTTCTCCTGGCCGTTCGCGCCGTGGCCAACACCGCCGACGAGGCCTCCCTCGTGGGCGCGCTGAGGTCACCGCTGTTCGGCTGCGGTGACGACGACCTCCTGCGTTGGCGCGCCGCCGGTGGCACCTGGGCTCCCGGCGCACCGGCACCCACGGACCTCGAGGCGTCGCCCGTCGCCGAGGCGATGGGCTACCTCTCGGCCCTGTCCCGCGACACCCGGCGCCCCGGCGAGCTGTTGGAGAGGCTCGTTCACGACCGCATGGTCTTCGAGTCCGTCGCCGAATCTCCGCGCCGGCGCGACCTGTGGCGGCGGATCCGGTTCGTGATCGAGCACGCATGGCAATGGGAGGAGTCCGCCACCGACCCCGCGCGTGCCGACCTGCGGGATTACGCCGACTGGGCATTGACGCTGACCGCGGAGGACGCCCGCGTCCCCGAAGCCGCCATCCCCGAGATCGGGGTGGACGCCGTACGCATCAACACCATCCACGCCTCAAAAGGCCTGGAGTACCCGATGGTCATCGTGGCCGGGATGAGTCGGGGCTGGCCGAACGGTCAGGGCCGGCTCCTGTGGACCGACGACGAGACTCCCCGGCCGGCCGTGTCGTTCTCCGCTGCCGTCCGCGATCCCGGGTACACACCAGCCGCCGATCTGGAGAAACAGCACGCCCGCGCCGAACGGATCCGGCTTCTCTACGTAGCCACGACCCGCGCGCAGAGCCGCCTCGCGGTCTCCGGCCATGGCTACGCCCTCAACACCGACGGAAGACCCAAGGCCGGCCTGTGGGGGACACTCCTCGGCTCCGTCATCGAAGACGCCGATGCGCCCGATCTGGTCGAGTACGGCGAGAACCTGCTCGAGGTTGCCGCCGCGCCCGCCGTGGACGTGCCCGACGAAGCGGAATGGGTGGAACGCAGCCGGCGGATCTCTGCCAGGTCCGCCGAGCGCGCGGGCTGGTCGGCGACCCGGATCGTGCACCCGGAAGCCGAGAGTGCCTCCGACGGCACCGGCGACGACGCACGCGACGACGAGGCCCGAGAACCGCGCCCACTTCCCGAACGGCTGGCTGCCGCGTTGCGCGACCGGTTCAGCCCGGCCCCGACGCGACCGGACGAGTTGCCGCCCGCACCGCGGGGCACCCCGCTCGCCTCCGGGCCGGACGTCGGTACCGCCGTGCACTACCTGGCCGAGTACACGGACCTGAGCCGCCTGCTCGGGCCGACCGCCGACCGCGACTCCTCGATCGCGGACTGGGAGCGATGGGCGGCGGACCAACTAGTCGCCCTCGGGTTGGGGGGCGCCCTGCGCGGGAGCCGGAACCCGGAGGCCGTCGCGGAGATGGTTTCCGTCGCGCGAACCGCACTGACCTCCGAGCCCGTCCGGCGGGCGGCGACTCGCACCCACTGGGCCGAGCTACCCGTGGCGGGGCCGCTGAGCACCGCGGATGGGACGACGGTCGCGGTGGACGGGGTCGTCGATCTCGTGATGGAGGAAGCCGACGGCTCGTTGACGATCGTCGACTACAAGACCGACGTCGCCGTCACGGTGGACACCGTTGACGAGTACCTGCTCCAGTTGTGCGCCTACGCCGAGCTGCTCGGTGGCACCACCGGAAAGACGGTGGGGAGGATCGAGCTGGTCTTCTGCCGCGGGGCCCGCCCGACGGTGGTGGCCCGCGACCTGGGCTGACGACACGGCCCTGCGGGGCGGGGCCCCGCGGGGGCGGAGCCCAGACAAGGTCAGCCCAGGTTGCTCCACACCACGCGGCCGTCCGCGACCGCGGCGAGTGCCGAGTCGCACGGGGCGCCCACCGTGAAGGCCTGGTAGAGCTCGACCAGCAGATCCACGACCGAATCCCACATCCGGTGAAGGGGCTGGCCCCCGCCGTACGCCCACACCGAGCCGGCGTCGCGACCGGCGCGGTACGACACCGCGTAGCCGAACCCGCTGCGCTCGGCGAACGGCCACAACCGACCCGCCCACGTCGCGTCACCACCCGGCTCAGACCCGAGGGTGCCGGCCCCCATCGCCTGCTCGAACCTCGCCGCCTGCACGTCGAACCCCTGCGCCGCCGTGAGTGGCTCCGCGAACGGGAACAGCCCCTCTACCGCATCGAGGCCCGTCCTGCGCAGGTGCCACAACATGGTGCGGATCCCGGTGGCGTCGTCGACGCCGCACCTGTCCAGTAGAGCGCCCGACGAACTCGCGGACCACCGGGGATCGTCTGTACACGGTGCGCCGTCGCTGGCGACGACCGGGGCCACCCGAAGGAGCTCCGCGAGGGCGTCGGCCAGTTCGCCGATCTGCTCGTCGAGCACCGCCGAGGCGTCGTCCTGCCCCACCATCGACCGGCGACCACCAGCCGACCGGCCGCCGGTACCCGACGCCGGCGGGTCCGGGTGAGGCTCGGAATCGGGGGCGGTCCGGGACTCCCCCATTGCGGAACTGATGCGCGCGAGAGCGCCGTCGAACTCCTCGCTCCACCCGCCACCGGCGACCCAGTCCTCCTCGGCGGCCGGAGGCACGGTCCGCAGCGGGGCCGGTGGGGGCGGGGACGGCTCGTCGGGGATGGCGGGCAGAAAGCCGGTGACGTCGGCCAACAGGTCCATCCGAGCGCGTCGGCCCTCGTCCATCCGCCTGCGTTCCGAGCGGGTGAACGCCATGACCGGCAGGGTGAGGAGCAGCGCGGCCTGCCGACCGGTGAAACCGAAGCCGAACTTGAGCGCCCGGCGCGCCTCGACCGGCGACTCGGCGTCGCGGATGGCCGCCATCACCCCGTCGAGGTCCTCGCAGGCCCGGAGGATCGCCTCCGCCTCGTCCCAGGACCGCCCGATGTCGTCACCGGGTTCGAACCATCCTCCGACGGCACGCGCAGCGCCCACGACAACCCCCCTTCTCGTCGACGAACCAGACATTCGCCCCCTCAGATCCGCGGGAATCCTACGCCCGCCCGCGCTCCCATGGCGGTTCCAGGACCAGCACTATGCGGAGACCGCCGGAAGCGCCTGCGGCAGGCCGCATGTGACCCATCTCTCCGCGCGCGGGCGGCGCTCTGACCAGTGCCGATGGCGGGACAATCGAACCCTCAGGATTGACCGAGGTCCACGACGGGATCAGTGCGTAGGGTCCGAGGCATGCGCAAAACCCTGATGCTCGAGGAACGTCAGCCGGACGACACCGGCACGGCGCACTCGGACGTCGACACCATGCCTGGCGTCACCCACGCCACCGTCCTCCCGGCGCCACTGACGACGATCATCGCCGTCCTGGCGGGCGGACTGCTCGGCGTCGCCGCGGTCTACGGGGTGGCGTCCAGGCTGGCCGGCTCGCTCACCGCGGTCGCGGCCATCGTCATGGTCTTCGCGGTCACGCTGGCCGGCCCCCGGGTCCACGCGGCGGCCCGCACCGAACTCGGGCGGACGATCGCGGTCACGCTCCAGGCGATCGGGTTCGGCGGCGTCGTCGGCGCGCTGGTCATCGCCGCCTGAACCATCGCCGACTGAGCCATCCCTATCCTGGTCAGCCCCGCCTGAACCGCGCGGACAACTCGTCGACAGCCGCCTCCTCCACCCCCGCGCCCTCCACGAGGTATCGCCGCGCGTCACCGAACTCGCGGGCCAACGCATCCAGGGAGCGGCGGAGGTTGGCCTCCTCGACGCCGATGAGCACCTCTATCGCCTCGAGCTTGTCGGGCATCTCCGCCTGCACGTAGGTACGGATGGAGGAGACGAAGTCCGCGGACATCTCCCGCGTGAGCAGGTAATCCGCGATCACATCCTCCTCCCGGACACCGGCGACCAACTGCACCAGCGCCGAGACCCACCCGGTGCGGTCCTTGCCCGCCGTGCAGTGCACGATCGCCGGGCCGGACGACACGGCCAGGGCGTGGACGGCCCGACCGAACGCCCGCCGCTCGTGATCACCCACCACGAACCGCTCGTATGTCGCGGCCATCTCGCGCCGCGCCTCCTCGGCCCCGGCCAGGCCGGACGCACTGAGGGTCGCCGCCGAGGTGTGCCCGCCCAGCACGTCGATCGGCAGGTACTCGGCCCCGGCGGGGACGACGTCGGGCTGCTTGTCGATCTCGGCGCCGGTGCGCAGGTCGACGACGGTCGAGACGCCGAGTTTCTCGAGCACCGCGAGGTCGTCGTCGCCCACCGCGAGGGTCGTGGACCGGTAGACGAGACCGCGGGCCATCGACCCGGACGGACGGAGTGCGTAGCCCGGGCCGGCCACGTCCCGGAAATTGTGGACGCTGGTGAGTCGGACATCGCTGACGACGAATCCGTCCCGGTCGAGGCCGACCTCGTCGTCGTCGGATCCCCGGACGACACCCTCGTCCACGTCGACGTTCCCGCCGTGTTCGCCGACCATCCCACGCCCCTGTTCGATCCCCGCGCGCCCACGTGGCGCGCCGTCGCCTCGTTCCTACCCGATGCCGGCCGGACACGCCCACCGAGTGGGCCGGTGACCACCGAGGCTGACACCTGTCAATGTTGCTGGCCGTTTCGCCTGTGCGACGGGGCCCGGTCGCCTAGTGTCCGATCTCATGACCACAGCAGCGTTCAATCCCGGGCACGACATGCAGCACGCCACGTTCGGCGAAATCCTCATCGAGCGTTCCACCGACGACCACCCGGGACTGCTGTTCGAGGACTCCGCGTGGACCTGGCGCGAGTTCGTGGCCGAGGCCGCCGTCCGCGCGGAGATCCTGCGCGGCTGGGCGGAGGAGCACCCCGACTCGTACGCGGACCGACCCGACCCCTACAAGCACCTCCACGTGGGCATCCTCCTGGAGAACGTGCCCGAGTACCTGTTCACCCTGTGCGGGGCGGCGCTCGCGGGCGTGACCATCGTCGGCATCAACCCCACCCGGCGCGGCGCCGAACTCGCCTCCGACATCCGGGGCGTGGACTGCGACGTGATCGTCACCGACGCCGACGGCACCGCCCTGCTCGAGGGCCTCGACACCGGCGTCGCCGCGCAGTTCGACATCGACTCCGACAAGTGGCGCGGCCTGCTCGCCGATCACGCCGGCGCCGAGCCCCGACTGCACCCGGAGAGCGCCCGCGACCCCCACACCCTGCTGGCCCTGCTGTTCACCTCCGGCTCGACCGGCGCCCCCAAGGCCGTCATGTGCTCGACCGGCCGCATGGCCATGATGGGCACCATCAACTACCGGGGCCTCGTCCGCGACGACGTGGCCTACAGCGCGATGCCCCTGTTCCACGGCAACGCCCTCTTCGCCGCGTTCGCCCCGTCCGCGTACGTCGGCTGCACCTTCGCGATGCGCCGCAAGTTCTCCGCCTCGGGGTTCCTGCCCGACGTGCTGCGGTTTAACGCCAGCTACTTCAACTACGTCGGCCGGTCACTGTCGTACATCCTCGCCCAGCCCGAGGTGCCCGAGGAGAAGCAGACGCGCCTGCGGGTCGTCTTCGGCACCGAGGCCTCCGTCCACGACCGGACCGAGTTCGAGCGCCGCTTCGGTGTGACCCCGCTCGAGTCGTACGGCAGCAGCGAGGGCGGCGTGGTGATCAGCCACACCGAGGACACCCCGCCCGGCGCGCTCGGCGTGGCCGGCGCCTACATGGACGTCGCGATCCTCGACGCGGATGAGAACGAATGCCCCAGGGCCGAGTTCGATGCCAACGGCGGCCTGGTCAACGCCGGCGAGGCGATCGGCGAGATCTGCAACGTCACCGGCGCAAAGCTGTTCGAGGGTTACTACCGCAACCCCGAGGCCACCGCCGAACGCAACGTCGGCGAGGTCTTCCACACCGGTGACCTGGGCTACCGCGACGCGGACGGGTACTTCTACTTCGCCGGCCGCTCCGGTGACAGGATCCGCGTGGACAGCGAGAACTTCTCCGCCGGGCCCGTCGAGCGCATCCTCGACCGGTTCCCCGGCGTGCTCGTCGTGGCCGTCTACCCGGTCCCGGACCCGCGCACCGGCGACCAGGTCATGGCCGCCATCCAGCTCGAACCCGGCGTGGAGTTCGACGCCGACGCGTTCTCCGAGTTCTGCCGCACCCAGCCCGACATGGGCACCAAGTGGGCGCCGCGGTTCGTGCGCGTCATGACCGAGATGCCGGTCACCGCCACGCGGAAGATCTCCAAGCCCAGCCTGCGACGCGAGTCCTGGATCGAGCCCGGCGAGGTCTACCTGCGTGGCGGCGCGGCGGGCGACGACGACGTCTACCGGCCGCTCACCGACGCCGACCGCGAGGCCCTGCTCACCGAGTACGAGCTCCACGGGCGCCGGCCCGTGGGGGTGTGACGGCGGGTGGCGTGAGGGCTCGGCCGCTGGCCGGGGAGCGCGCTCAGCGCAGGACGCGCAGCTGGAACGGGTAGTTGATCGTCCGCCCCTGGGTCGCACGAACGGTGCCGATGACGTGGCCGATGATCTGCGCGAGGAAGGACACCGCGAGCAGGATGAGGCCGATGGGCAGGCCGATCACCGTGAGGATGAAGATCCAGCCCACGATGCTCATGATCCACAGGCCGAGGTTGAAGTTGAACGACCCGGCGGCGGCCTGGCGGACGAACGGGCTGCGGTCCTTGTAGATCAGCCACATCACGAGCGGGCCGACGAACGACAGCCACCCGGCCGAGAGCGCCATCGCGATGAGGCTGGACGCGTGCGCCAGTGCCGCGGGGGTGCGGTCGTCCGGGCCGACGGCCGGGGGCTGGTTCCCGTACCGGGGGTCGCCGTACCCGCTCTGTCCGAACTGGTGGTCGCCGTACTGGTGGTAGCCGGGCTGCTGGGTCATGCCTCCAGTGTCCTCGCCGGAAGGGATCCGCGCATCGGGGATGTCCCGGGTCTTCGGTCACGCGGATGTCACACGGCGCGCCTACTGTGGCAGCCATGGCCGATCCCATCAGATCCGACGTGCCCGCCACCGCCTCGGGCGTGACCGAGCCGGACGATTCCGAGCGGCTCGACGACGCCGTGCGGCCCCTGCGCGACGACGTGCGTTTCCTCGGAGCCGTGCTCGGCGACACGGTGCGCGACCAGGCGGGCGGGAAGATCTTCGACCTGGTGGAGACCGCCCGGCGCACCGCGTTCGCCGTCCGCCGCTCGGAGGCCGACCGCGACGAGGTGGCGGCCCTGTTCACCGATGTGCCCGCCACCGAGATGATCCCCGTCATCCGGGCGTTCTCCCTGTTCGCGCTGCTGGCCAACGTCGCCGAGGACCTCCACCAGGAGCGCCGTCGCCGCATCCACACCGCTGCGGGCGAGCCGCCGCCGGACGGGGATCTTGAGGCGTCCTGGGCGCGACTGGCCGAGAACGAACCAGAGCCCGCGAGGCTGGAGGCGGTGCGCGCGACGGCCCGGGTGGCGCCCGTACTCACGGCGCACCCCACCGAGACCCGCCGGCGCTCGGTCTTCGAGATCACCCGACGGGTGCTGGACCTCATGCGCCGCCGCGACGCCCTGCGCACGGGGTCGGACGAGGCGGGGCACCGGGACCGCGTCACCGATGCCGAGCTCGAGCAGGTGGAGCAGGACATCCGCCGGCAGGTGCTCACGCTGTGGCAGACGGCGATCATCCGCAGCCAGCGCCCCCGGATCGAAGACGAGGTCCTGGGCGGCCTGCAGTACCACGAGGCCACGCTCATCGACGTGATCCCGCCGCTCAACGCGGAGATCGCCGACCGTCTCGGCTCCGGCGACCGCCCCGTCGTCCGCCCCGGCTCGTGGATCGGCGGGGACCGCGACGGCAACCCGTACGTCACCGGCGACGTGGTGCGCTTCGCCACCGAGCAGGCCGCCGCGCTACTGCACCGCCACTACACGGAGGAGCTGCGGCTGCTCGAGCGGGAGCTGCCCCTCTCGCGGCGGGTCGTGGACGTGCCCACCGGGCTCAGCGACCTCGCGGACTCGCTGGTGGAGACGGACGGGGAGCTCGCCGCCGCGCGCGAGGACGTGCCGTTCCGCCGCGCCGTGCGGGTGGTCCGCCGTCGGCTCGCCGCGCGGGTGAGGTCCTCGTCGTCGTCACCCGGATCGTCGCCGGACGCGATCGGTCACGACGACGACGAGGCCTACACCTCCCCGGCGGAGATGCTGACCGATCTGGATGTCATCGACGCCGCGCTCGGGTCCTGCGGTGGCGAGCTGGCGCGGTCGCCGCGTCTGCGGGACCTGCGGTGGGCGGTACGGACGTTCGGGTTCCACCTGCAGGCGCTCGACATGCGGCAGAACTCGGAGTCGCACGAGGAGGTGCTCACCGAGCTGTTCGCCCTGGCCGGGGTGAGCGAGGACTACTCGGCGCTGGACGAGAACGCCCGTGTGGAGCTGCTGCTGCGCGAGCTCTCGCACGACCGGCCGCTGCTCGGTCCGCGCGCGGAACTGTCGGAGCTGGCGGCCAAGGAACTCGGGGTGATGCGGGCGGCCGCCGCGGCCGTGGACCTGCTCGGCCCGGAGGTGGTGCCGCACTACATCGTGTCCATGTGCGGGACGGTCTCCGACCTGCTCGAGCCGGCGGTGCTGCTGCGCGAGGTCGGATTGTTCTCGGGTGACCCGGCCGAGCCGCGCTCGAGCGTGCGGCTGATCCCGCTGCTGGAGACGATCGACGACCTGGCGGCGGGGCCGGACATCCTCGACGCTGCGCTCGCGATCCCGCAGTTCCGGGCGCTGGTCCGGGCGCAGGGCGACGTGCTGGAGGTGATGCTCGGGTACTCGGACTCCAACAAGGACGGCGGCTATCTGGCCGCCAACTGGGCGCTCTACCAGGCTGAACGCGACCTCGCCGAGGCGGCGACCCGGGCGGGCGTGCACCTGCGCTACTTCCACGGCCGCGGTGGCGCCGTCGGACGGGGCGGCGGTAACTCCTACGAGGCGATCCTGGCCCAGCCTCCGGGCGCGGTGCAGGGCGCGCTGCGGATCACCGAGCAGGGCGAGGTCATCTCGGCCAAGTACTCCGAGCCGCGGCGGGCCCGCCGCAACCTCGAGGCGCTGGTGGCGGCGACCCTGGAGGCCTCGTTGCTCGACGTCGAGGGGCTGGGCGACCGGGCCGGCGAGGCGTACGGGGTGATGGCCGAGCTCGCGCGGCTCGGGCGGGCGGCGTACGCGTCGCTCGTGCACGACGACCCGGGGTTCATCGAGTACTTCACCACCTCCACCCCGGTCGCGGAGATCGGGGAACTCAACATCGGGTCCAGGCCGTCCTCCCGCAAGCAGACGTCGAGCGTCGAGGATCTGCGGGCGATCCCGTGGGTGCTGTCGTGGTCGCAGTCGAGGGTGATGTTGCCGGGCTGGTTCGGCGTGGGCACCGCACTGCGGCAGTGGGTCGACGCCGAGGGCGAGGCGGCGGCCGGGGAGAGACTGGCCACGCTCCGACGGCTGAACGACGACTGGCCGTTCCTGCGCACGACCCTGTCCAACATGGCGCAGGTGATGGCCAAGGCGGACATGGGCCTGGCCGGCCGCTACGCCGAACTCGTCCCGGACGCCGAGGTGGGTCGGCGGATCCACGGGGTGCTCACCGACGAGTTCGACCTGACCCGCGAGATGCTGCTGGAGATCACGGGGCAGGAAACGCTGTTGGACGACAACCCGGCGCTGGCCCGCTCGGTGCGCAACCGCTTCCCCTACCTCGAACCGCTCAACGTGCTGCAGGTCGAGCTGCTGCGCCGCTACCGCGCCGGGGACTCCGACCCGGCGGTGCGAACCGGCATCCAGCTGACCATGAACGGCCTGGCCACGGCCCTGCGCAACTCGGGGTGACCCTCGACGTGCCGGCTAGCGCAGCTGGCGTTGGGTGAGCGGGATGAGCAGCGCGCACACCACCGCCAGCCCGGCGATCCACGGCACCGGACCGCCGGCGCGCGAGAGCTCGGCGAGCACGTACGGCGTGGCCATCCCGAGGTAGGCCAGGACGTAGAACACGGCCACGAGCCCGGCGTGGTCCCGCGGTCCGGACTGCAGCTCGACCTCGACCAGCCCCGCCACCAGCAGCGTGGCGTATCCCACGCCGAGCAGGACCGCGACGGGCAGCAGCCACAGGGCCCGGCCGGGGAGTGCGGGCGATGCGGCCAGCAGCGCCCCGGCGGCCATCCCGAGCGAGGCGGCGGCGAGTCCCATGACCGGCGGCCGGGATGGTGGTGACGCGGCCGCGATCCTGCGGACGGCGGGTTGGACCAGCACCCCGGCGCCGAGCGTGACGCCCACCATGACGCCGGCGTACAGGGTGGGCCGGCCGAAGGCGTCCCCGCCCAGCAGGTCGGCGAGCACCGCGAACGACATGCTGGCGCAGCCGAACACCAGCGGGGCCCACGGCGCGACCCCGAGGAGGAACCGGCGGGTGCCGGCCGTGGCGGGGATGAGCGGGGCGACCTCGGGCCCGTCGTGTGGCTCGTACGGGTCCGCGGCGCCCCACGCCGCGACCAGCGCGATCGTGCCGAGGATCAGATGCGGAAGGTACGCCGAGAACAGCGGGGCGGGGGCGAACTCCCCGACCATGCCCGCCGCCAGGCCGCTGAGTCCGAACCCGCCGGTCAGCGCGATGGCCGCGCGCCGCGCACCGGTGCCGGGTGGCCCACCGGCGGAGAGCTCGCGGACCCAGGCGCTGCCGGCCCCGAACGCTGCCCCGGATGCCAGCCCGGCGAGGAACCGACCCAGGTACAGCCACAGAGAATCCTGCGGCCCCAGCAGCATGAACAGCGTCGCCAGCAACGAGAGGACCAGGACGGGCCGCATGAGCACACGGCGGCCGTTGCGGTCGGACCACCGGCCGGCCACCAGCAGGGTGGGCAGGAGGCCGACGATGTAGACGCTGAAGATCGCGGTGACGCTGGACTGCGACAGTCCCAGCTCGGCGCGGTACAGATGCAGCAGCGGGGCGAACTGGTTGGCGCCCCAGCCCACCGCGAACACCGCGAGGGCCACGCGCACCCAGCTGCGACGGTCCACCTGAGAATCCATGGAGCAGAACCTAGCCCGCGTGCGCCCTACGCGAGCGCGGTGACCACGAACGCCACCCCCACCACCACGAACAGTGTGCTGGCCACGACATCGACCCACGGCAGCAGCCGTCCGACCCGCTCGTTGACCACTCGGTGCGAGGCCACCAGCGCGAGACCGGCGAACCAGGCGAGCGCGACCCCAATCATCCCGGCGACCAGGGCCACCGACCACGCCGGCGAGACCTCCTCGCGCAGGAACGGGGTGAGCACCGCGCCGAAGAACACCAGGGCCTTGGGGTTGGCGAGGTTGGTGACCAAGCCGCGGGTGAAGTCCGCCCGCGGCACCAGATCCGCTACGCCGATTTGGGATCCGCTATCCGAATCCGGGTAGCGGATCCCGATTCCGAGTAGCGGATCCGAGGGCGGGGCGGTGGTGGCGGGTGCGGCGGTGGTGGGCTCGGCGGTGGCCGAGGGCGGGGTGGCCCCGCGCGAGCGCCACCAGCCGCGCAGGCCGAGCACGCCCAGGGTCGCCAGTAGCAGTCCGCCGGCGACCTGGAGACCCGTCATGACCTGCGGGTACACGCGCACGAGGGTCGCGACTCCGGCGAACGCGGCCGCGAGCCACACCGTCAGGCCGGTGACGATCCCCAGCGCGGTGGCGAGACCCTGACGCCGTCCGGCGAGGGCACGTTGGAGGACGACGACGACGTCGGGCCCCGGCGAGACCACCGCGATCGCCCAGACACCGAACAGGCCGAGGAGCTGCGCCGCGGTCACGCCGCCGATTCCATCTCGAGGAGCCGCTGCTTGGCCGCGAGCCCGCCCCGGTAGCCGCCGAGCCCGCCGTCCGAGCGCAGGATCCGGTGACACGGCCACACCAGCGGCAGCGGATTGGTCGCGCAGGCCGTGCCCACCGCGCGGACGGCGCCGGGCCGGTCGAGGTCGGCGGCGATCTCGCGGTAGGTCGCGGTCCGCCCGTAGCCGACCCTGGCCAGATGCTGTTGGACCTCACCACGGAACCCGCGGGCGAGGCGGGTGTCGAGGGGCAGGTCGAACTCGCGGCGGCGGCCGTCGAGGTACTGGTCGATCTGGGCCGCGGCCGCGTCGAGCACCGGCGACCCCGAAGGCGCGCCGAGGATCCGGGGTCCGACGCGGTCGGCCAACATCTCGAGGACCACCCCGGAATCCTCCACCTCGAACGCCACGTACACCAACCCGGCCGGGGACGCGGCCAACAGCAGCCCACCGATCGGCGAGTCGACGGTGCGGTACGCCACGTCGACGAGGCCCTCGCACTCGGCGTCGCGGGCCAGGCGCTCCCGCAGTCGGGTCGTGTCCGCGGGGGCGGACCGCAGGATCGACGCCACGTCGACCTCCGTGATCTCCGGATCGGGCGCTGCCGGGTCGTCCGCTGCCGGATCGTGCATCGGGTCGGTCATGACATCTCCTCCGTGGGACGGTGCGGTTCGAGAGCACGGCGCGGTTCGAGGGGACGGTGCGGGTCGAGGTGACTGTGCGGTCCGAGCGTCGTGCGCAGGCGGGCGATCCCGTCCGCGGCCGCGCGCCGGGCCGCCGCCTCGGTGCCGCCGGCGAGTCCGGCGATCTCGGCATAGCGGAGCCCGCCCAGATACCGGTAGGCCACACAGATGCGCTGCCGGGTGGGCAGGGCGGCGACCGCATCCCAGACCCGCGGATCGCCGGCCTCGTCGTCGTCGACCCCCGTCGCTCCCCGCGCGCCCCCGGGACGTGGTGTGCGGGCGTCGAGAACGGCGACGTCGTCGGCGGCCCCGCTCGGTGCGGCCTCCCGGACCGAACGCCGCACCACGTCCACCGCCCGGCGGTGCGCGACCCGGACGAGCCAGGCCTCGACGTCGGTGTCGTCGGGCAGCCCGGGCCACGCCCTCAGTGCCGAGAGGAACGTCTCGGACCAGGCGTCGTCGGCGTCGGGGCCCGGGCCGAGCACCGCGCGGCACACCCGCAGCACGGTGGGACCGTGGCGGTCCACCGCGGCGTCGAACGCTGCCCTCATGTGTGTCGATCCTGCCCTCGTCGAAGCTGCCGGGTGCGGGCGCCCCGGAGACGGTGCGCGCGATGGTCACCGGGTAGTCGCGCGGCGCGCCGGTTTCGTGAGGCGCAGCGGTTCCCCTCGCTGAGTCCGGGACGCATACTGGTCTGACCGTCACGCCCCGGGGGGTCTGAAATGCTCGGTTCCCGCACGCCCTCACGCCCGGCCGGCCGCCGCCCGGCGCGCCGCACGCGCCGCGCGAGACTGGCCGGCGCGCTCGCCGCGCTCGTGCTGGCGATCCCCGTCGCCACCGGGGCGGGCCCGGTGCCGGACCGGGTCGCGGACCGGGTCACGCCGGCGGCCCGGGCGCAGGTCCAGCTCGGCCCGCTCGGCGACTACCTGCGCGACCTCGACCCCACCGGCGAGCTGGGGCCGTACGTCACCGAGGCCCTGAACGGGATCAACGGGCCGATCGGCGATCCCGGTCCGCCCGCCGCCGCGGCCGCGCCCGTGACCTGCCGACCCACCGTGGCGCATCCGCGGCCGGTGATCCTCGTCCACGGGACCTTCGACAACGGGGCCGACACGATGCCGCGCCTCGGCGACCCGCTACGCCGGCAGGGCTTCTGCGTGATCGCCCCGACCCTCGGCGCCTACGCGGGCAACCCGGCGCGCGGCGGGCTCGACTCGATCGTCGCCGCATCGGGACCGCAACTGGCCGGGGTGATCGACCACGTGCGCGCGGTGACCGGGGCCGAGCAGGTGGACCTGGTCGGTTACTCGCAGGGCGCCGCGATCGCCGGGTACACCACCAAGGTGCTCCGGCCGGGCGCGGTGAACCGCGTGGTCTCCGTGGGCGGGTACTGGGGCGCCGACAACAGCGGCCTCATCCCGCACCAGCTGCCGCGCGAGGTCGCGGCCCTGGGCCTGTGGGCCGCGAACCTGCGGGGACTGGCCGAACTGTCCCCGGGCAGCCCGCTGATCGCCGCCTGGTACGGGCTCGACCGCACCCCGTTCCTGCCCGGCGTCGGCTACACGCTCATCGCCACGCGCGGCGACCACCTGCTCCCGCCCGAGCGCAGCTTCGTCCCCGGTCCGGGCGTGCGGTGGGTCGTGCCCGAGGACGCGTGCGGGGGCCGACCGAACTCGCACGGGGGGATGGCCGTCGACGCGCGCACGCACGCGATCGTCGCCGGGGCCCTCGGCGGCGCCGGGGGGTGCTGAGCGGCCGGGCCCAGCGGCGTCAGCGCAGCTCGCGGGAGTGGTGCTGGTAGAGCTCGTAGGCGTCACGCAGCCCGAGGCCGGGGTGGGCGACCCGCAGGCGGCGCACCGCGTCGATCTCCCCGGAGGAACCGCGCATCGCCGCGGCGATCTGCTCGGGGCGGATCGACGCCGCGATCCGGCGGGAGCGTTCCTCGTTGCGCCCGCCGAGCCACCAGCGGTGCGCCGCGGCGCCGAACAGCATGACCGCCAGCGCGAGCCACAACAGCACGTCCAACATCGCGGCCCGGCCGGAGAGCACCTGCGTCGCCACCACCACGAGCGCACCGAGCCCGCCGAGCACGGTGGCCGCGACGTACGCCACCGCCGCCCGGCTGCGTGACCGCGCCACGTGGTCGATGGCCGACTCCGCCCGGTCCGCGATCCAGTTCGACGGGTGGGGAGAGGTCACGCGCGGCCCCCCTCGTCGTCAGACTCCCGGCCGTCCGCGAGGAGTCGCTCCACCCGCTCCACCTTGCCGCGCAGCTCCCCCGACCGGCCGGGCCGCAGGTCCGCCTTGAGCACCAGGCTCACGCGCGGTGCCACGGCCAGCACGGCGTCCGTGGCGGCGCGGATGACGGGCACGACCTCGTCCCACTCGCCCTCGATGGTGGTGAACATCGAGGTGGTCTCGTACGGCAGGCCGGAGTCGCGGACCACGCGGACCGCTTCCGCGACCGCGCGACTCATGGATGCCGAGTCGTCCGCGGTGGACGTGGGGGCGACGGAGAACGCGAACAGCATGGCATCACCGTAATCCCGCCGGGCCCCGTCGTGCAGATCGGCGGGCCCCGGCGATACCTGGGTCACAGACCCACGTCACACGCCACCGTCACACCCTCGAGACCGTCTGCGGCACACCCGCGGTGTACCCGGCCTCGGCGAGCAACTCCCGCACGCGCGGGATGACCTTGCGGCCGTAGAGGTCGATGGAGGTCATGAGGTCGTCGTGCGGGGTCGGGCCGCTGGCGTACTTGAGGTCGAAGCGGTCCAGGCCCAGCGTGCGGACGGTGGTGGCGATCTTCTGCGCGACCGTCTCGGGGGACCCGACGTACATGGCGCCCGATCGGACCTCGCGGTGGAAGTCGGCTTCGGTCGCGTCGCCCCAGCCGCGCTCGCGGCCGATCTGGTTGCGGTTGACCAGCCAGTGGCGCGCGGACAGCTCGGCGGCCCGGGCGTCGGTCTCGGCGACGAACCCGGGCGAGTGCACGGCGATCGGCAGGCGCGGCGCGGCCGCTCCCCCACCGGCCGTTCCCCCACCGGCCGACCCGGCGCCCGCGAACTGGGCATTGGCCTCGCGATACAGGTCGGCGAAGGGCGCGAACCGGCCGGCGGGGCCGCCGATGATCGCGAGCATGAGCGGCATCCGGTAGCGGGCCGCGCGCACCACGGATTCCGGGCTGCCGCCGACGGCGATCCACGCGTTCAGCCCGTGCTCGGTCTTGGGGTAGACGTGCTGGTCGACCAGCGGCGGACGCAGCCCACCGGACCACGTCACCGGCCCCTCGGGCAGCAGCGCGGCGAACAGGTCGAGCTTCTCGCTGAACAGCTGCTCGTACCGGGCGAGATCGAGGCCGAACAGCGGGAACGACTCGGTGAACGACCCACGGCCCAGCACGACCTCGGCCCGCCCGTTCGACAGGGCGTCGATGGTGGCGAAGCGCTGGAAGACGCGGATGGGGTCATCACTCGAGAGGACCGTGACCGCCGAGCCCAGCGTGATGCGCTCGGTGCGGGTGGCGATGCCGGCCAGCAGGACGTCCGGGGCGGAGACGGCGAAGTCGGGGCGGTGGTGCTCGCCGATGCCGAACGCGTCGACCCCCACCTGGTCGGCCAGGACGGCCTGCTCCACGACGTCGCGCAGGACCTGCGCGTGGTGGACGGGCCGACCGCCGCGGTCGACGGTGACGTCGCCGAAGGTGTCGAGACCGAAGGCGACATCCTGGGTGGAGGGGTCACCGTGGGTGGCGTCGTGGGTGGAGGGCGACGACGACGAGGTGGGCGTCGCGGGGTCGTGTGCGGAGGCTGACGAGTTCATGCGGTCATCATAGTTGATCCGTCATCTACATGGCGGGGTGTGCCGCCCGGGCGCGGGAGGCGCGGACGTACCGGGCGATCATCCGGTCCATCACCCCGGGCGCGAGTCGCTGCAGCCGCCACGTGGCCCGGGCGCGGGCGGGCTCGATCACGAGAGCACGGTTGCGGGCGACGCCGTCGAGCACGCTCGCCGCCAGCCGGTCCGGGTCCAGCGGACGCCGCACCCCCTGGCCGTCGAGGTAGAAGTGCCGACCGTCGAAGCCGTCGAGTTCACCCTTGTCGAGGATCGCGGTGTCCACGGCCGCCGGGCACACCACGGTCACGCCGACCCCGTGACCGGCGGCCTCGGCGCGCAGGGACAGCCCGAGCCCGACGACCGCGTGCTTGGTCATCGCGTAGCTGGTGATGAGCCCCGCCGGGCACAACCCGCCCATCGACGCGGTGAGCACGATCGCCCCGGCCCCGCGGTCGATCATGTGCGGGTACGCGGCGTGCACGCAGTGGACCACCCCACGGACGTTGACGTCGATGATCGCGTTCCACTGCTTCAGGGTGAGCTTGTCGGTGTCGCCACCCCAGGTGATGCCGGCGTTGGCGAACATCAGGTCCAGCCCGCCCCGGGTGGAGACCACCTCCTCGACGAGGGCGGCCACCGCGGCGGCATCGGTGACGTCGAGGTGCGCCGGTTCGGCACTCCCCGCCCCTGCCGACCCGGCGCCGGGGCCGGACCTCGTCGTCGTCACCTCCTCGGCGACCCGACGCGCGGCGGCGAGGTCGATGTCCGCCACCACCACGTGCGCACCGGCCGCCACGAGGGCGCGGCAGAGGGCCGCGCCGATCCCGGACCCGCCGCCGGTGACGACGGCCGACGCCCCGGCCAGCCGCGGGCCGCGGAGGGCGGTCACCGACCTGGGCGCGGTCACGAGAAAGCCCTGGTCGCCAGCCCGAGCACGTCCGGGTAGCGGCGCAGCTGGGCGCCACCGTCGATCGCCAGGTCCTCCCCCGTCATCCAGTCCGCTGCGGCGAGGTGGAGCACGGCGCTTGCGACGTCCTCGGCTGTCCCCCGGTGGGCGATCGCGGAGTTCTCGGCGTACTCCTCGGCCAGGCCGGGGATCTGCAGGACGGGCTCGGTGAGCGGGGTGACGAGGAAGCCCGGCGAGACGGTGTTGACCCGCACCCCGCGCTCGCCCAGCTCGAGGGCCGCGACCTGGGCGAGCATCACCAGGCCCGCCTTGGCGGCACAGTAGGCCGCCATCCCCCGGCCGGGCTGCCGCGCGTTGAGGGAGGCGATCGCGACCATGGACCCGCCGTCCCGGACCGCCCGGCCGCCGTGCTTGAACACCAGGAACGCGCCGGTCAGACACACATCGACGACCCGGCGGAACTCCGCGGCGTCGTGGTCCGTCACCAGGCCCAGCGTGCTGACGCCGGCGGTCGTGACCACCAGATCCGGGGCGGTCCCGGCGAACAGCGCCTCGACCGCCGCCTCGTCGGTCACGTCGACGGCGCACGCCCGGTGCGCCGGGCCGAGTTCGGCGGCGCGGGCGGCGGCCGCCTCGGCGTCGAGGTCCCCGATCGTGACCTGCCACCCCCCGGCGGCGAGAGCGCGGGCGGTGGCCCACCCGATCCCCGACGCCCCGCCCACCACGACGGCGGAGCGGCCGCGGGCGGCCACTTCGGAACCGTCCGAGGAACTGTCGCGGTCAGGGGTGGGGACGTGTGTGCGATCCGGGTCCACGGGGCCTCCAGTAGGGTTGACGGCCGGCCTCGACGGGGTGGTCCGCCGGGCCGGAGGAAGCTGTTGACGACCGTCAACACGGGCCATAGTGTGATCCGCGCCATAGCTTTCTTGTCGGCGAGTCTGCCTCGCCGAGGGATCCGCCGAAGGGGTTCGCATGACATCGACCTGCACAATCGCCGTGATCGGCGCGGGCATCAGCGGCCTGACGACGCTGAAGATGCTCCGCGACTACGGGATTGACGCGGTGTGCTTCGAGGCGTCGGACCGGATCGGCGGGAACTGGGCGTTCGACAACCCCAACGGCAACTCGAGTGCCTACCGCTCGCTGCACATCGACACGTCCAAGCACCAGCTGAGCTTCCGGGACTTCCCGATGCCGGAGGAGTTCCCGGACTTCCCCCACCACAGCCAGATCAAGCAGTACCTGGACGACTACGCCGAGGCGTTCGGCCTGCTGCCGGCGATCGAGTTCGAGACGCGGGTCGAGCATGCCGAGCGCCTGCCGGACGGCGGGTGGGAACTGACCACGTCGCGCACCGGGTCGGCCGCACAGGCCGGGGCCGGCGGCACGGGCGGGTCCGGCGAGACCGAGACGCTCCACTTCGACGGGCTCGTGGTGGGCAACGGGCACCACTGGGACCCGCGCTTCGCCGATTTCCCCGGCGAGTTCACCGGGGAGATGATCCACTCCCACGCCTACGTCGACCCGTGGGATCCGCTGCACCTCATGGACAAGAAGATCCTCGTGGTGGGCCTCGGCAACAGCGCCGCGGACATCGTGGTGGAACTGTCGTCCAAGGTCATGCGCAACGAGGTGACGCTGTCCACCCGGTCGGGTGCGTGGATCGTGCCCAAGTACATCGCCGGCAAGCCGGCCGACAAGTACTTCGCGACCTTCCCCTACATCCCGTACTCCTGGCAGCGCAAGGCCATCCAGGCGATGCAGCCGATGTCGGCCGGCCGGCCGGAGGAGTACGGCCTGCCGACCCCCAACCACAAGTTCTTCGAGGCCCACCCCACGCAGTCCGTCGAACTGCCGCTGCGGCTGGGGTCCGGGGACGTCGTCGCCAAGGGGGACATCGCCCGACTGGACGGCCGGATCGTGCACTTCGAGGACGGGACCAGCGGCGAGTTCGACGTGATCATCCAGGCCACCGGGTACAACACCACGTTCCCGTTCTTCGACCGGGAGTTCCTCAGCGCCGACGCCCACAACCACGTCCCGCTCTACAAGCGGATGTTCACCCCGGGCATCGAGGACCTCGCCTTTGTCGGCTTCGCCCAGTCCACCCCGACCCTGTTCCCGTTCGTCGAGGCGCAGGCCCGCCTGGTGGCGGCGTGGGCGGCCGGGCTGTACCGCACCCCGCCGGTGGCGGAGATGGAGCGGGTGATCGTGGAGGACGAGAAGAAGTACATCGGCCACATGCTCGACACACCCCGCCACCAGCAGCAGGTCGACTACTTCCTCTACGAACGCGACCTGCGCACCCGGGAGATCCCCCACGGCCTCGAGCGCGCCCGCGAGCGCGGCGCCGCCCTCCGTGCCCGGGTGACGGCATGACGCCGGCCGCCCCCTCGGCGACCACCTCCCCGCGCGGCGACCGGCGCCGCGAGGCCCTGCTCGCCGCGCTCGACGACCGGCTGCGCACCACGGCACTGGACGACATCTCGGTGGCCGACCTCACCGTCTCCGCGGGGATCACCAGGTCCGCGTTCTACTTCTACTTCGACTCCAAGGCTGCCGCCGTGGGCGTCCTGCTCGCCGCCGTGCAGGACGAGGCCCTGGCCGCGGTCGAGACGATCGTGGGCGGCGAGGGAGACTTCCGCACGCGCGTGGCCGGGGCCCTCGAGAAGCTCACCGATCGCGTGTTGGAGAACGCCCACATCTACCGGGCCCTGCTCACCGCCCGCAGCAAGCACGAACAGACCCGCGCGCTGTGGAACGAGGGTCGCCGGACGCTGGCCGCCCCGATCGCCGAGTTCCTGCGCACCGAGCGGCTGGCCGGTCGGGCGCCGGACGGCGTGGATCCCGAGGCACTCGCGGTGGGGCTGATCCACATCAACGAGACCGTGCTCGAGCAGCTGGCCTACGACACCGACGGCCCCCGCGAGCCGCTGCTCACCGTCGCCACCGACATGTGGGTCCGCTCGGTGTACGGCCGACCCGACCCCGCGGTGGACGCCGCGGCAGACCCAGGGAGAACCGCATGACCAGCCCCGTCGACATCGTCTTCCGGTCCGGATCGGGGCCGGACGCCGCCGAGTGTCGCGGCTGGTTCCTGCCCGCCGCCGGCGGGGCGGAGAGCGCCGGTGACGCCGCCCGGGCCAGCGAGGCGGGCAGCCCCTGCGTGGTGCTGGCCCACGGGCTGGGCGGTACCGCGGACTCCGGCCTCATGCCGTTCGCGGAGGCGTTCGCGGCCGCCGGGTACGCCGCGCTCGCCTTCGATTACCGAGGCTTCGGGCGCTCCGACGGCCAGCCCCGCCAGGTCGTCTCCCCCGCCCGCCAGCAGGACGACTACCGGGCCGCCATCGCCGCCGCGGCCGCCCAACCCGGCGTCGACCCGACGCGCATCGTGCTGTGGGGCTGCTCCCTCGCGGGCGGTCACGTCCTGGAGGTGGCCCGGGGCCGCGACGACATCGCGGCCGTCATCTCCATGATCCCCCTGGTCGACGGGCGGGCCGCCGCACTGGCCGCGGCCCGCCAGCACACGCCCGCCTCGCTCCTGCGGGCGACGGGGACCGCGATCGCCGCCAAGGCCGTGGCGGCGACGGGACGCCCCGAACCGCTGCTCCCCTTGGTCGGCCCGCCCGGGTCGGCCGCACTGTTGTCCCTGGACGGGTACGAGGAGGCCTACACCTCGGTCGCCGGGCCGACCTGGCGGAACGAGGTGGGCGCCTCCATCGGCACCGAGCTGGGCTCGTTCCGGCCCGGCCGGCACGCGGAAGACCTCGTCGTCGTCCCCGTGCTGGTCCAGATCGCCGACCTCGACCGCAGCGCCCCACCGCACGCCGCCGCGACGGCCGCCTTCGCCGCGCGCGCCGAGGTCCGGCACTACCCGGGCGACCACTTCGACCTCTTCGCCGGCCGGCCGTGCCACGACCGGGCCGTCGAGCACGCGCTGCACTTCCTCGAGAGGCACGTGGGCTGACCTGCGGCGACACGTGCGTCGGCGGTGTCGGCGCACGGTCCCACGGGCGACTTTCCCGGGGTTGTTGACATGTCATAGAGGTCGGCCTATATTGGGTGACACAACAGTTAACTGCTTGGCCCCGCCGGCCGGGCAACCCCACCCGAAGGAGTCACCATGACCGCCAACCTCACCGACCTCACGGGCACCTGGACCCTCGACGACACCCACACCCGCCTGGGCTTCGTCACCCGCCACGCGATGATCACCAAGGTCCGCGGCTCGTTCAACGACTTCACGGGCACCGTCACCGTGCCCGCCGAGGGCATCGAGGGCGCCACCGCCCAGGTCACCATCAACGCCTCCTCGATCGACACCCGCAACGCCGATCGCGACGGCCACCTCAAGTCCAACGACTTCTTCGACATGGAGACGTACCCGGAGATCACGTTCACCTCCACGAAGATCGCCGCCAACGGCTCGGGCGGCGTGGACGTGACCGGCGACCTCACCATTAAGGGCACCACCAAGTCCGTGACCATCCCGTTCGAGTACGAGGGCACCGCCACCGACCCGTTCGGCAACCAGCGCGCCGGCTTCGAGGGCACCACGGTGATCAACCGCAGCGACTTCGACCTCACCTGGAACGCGACGCTCGAGACCGGCGGCGTGCTGGTCTCCGAGAAGGTCACCCTGGAGATCGAGGTCTCGGCGATCAAGAGCGCCTGACCACTCGCTCGCCACGGCTGGCGGCCCCGCCACCGCCCGGCCCCGCCCCACATAGTGCACGCTCGCCCCGGCAATTGCCGGGGCGAGCGTTCCGTCTCTGGGGCGGGGCCGGGACCGGACCGGGCGGGGCAGGGCCGGGGCTGGGCGCGCCGGGCAGAGCCGGGGCCGGAGACCCTAGGAGACGACGGCGAGGACCGCGGTGTGAGAACCGTCCGCGTCCTGCCAGGTCGCGCTGAGCGTGCCCGGCGAGCCGATGAGCGGGCGGTCGGCCTCCGCGTCGTTCTCCTCGGACACGATCCGGATGACGTGCAGAACCGCGTCGGAGCCCTGGGTGATCCCGTCGCCACCGCCGCGGATGTTGACCGGCGACGGCGTGATCGTGCCGTCCTCGACCTGCAGATGGTCGGCCGCGGCGTCGCGGTGGCTGATCACCCGGCGGACCTCGGCGACGTAGACCGGATCAGCGGAGGCGTCGTAGACCCAGCGGCGGCCGAGTACCGAGTGCTCCATCTCGCCGACCAGCGCGTCACCGGAGTCGTCGAGCTCGGACCCGCGGTAGGTCACGGGCACGTGGAAGGTGCGGGCACCGTCGGTGAGGAGGAACGACTCCATCCCGACCTCGCCGGCGGGATCGACGAACCGGTAGGCGGTCACCTGCTCGAGGCCCTCCGGGTCGCCGTCGAACCACTCCTGGTGGCGGACCCAGGCCCGGAGCAGGTCCAACTTGCCCGGGTCGAGGACGGCGTCATAGATCTCGGCGGTTCCACTCATGCGCTAAGACTCCCCGAATTCGCCCGGTCCGGCAAACGCGAACCGGGGCTGATGGGTGTATGAAGAAGAATTCGCGGGAGCGTCGTTCCCGCTGCGTAAGTGGGCAGACCACCCGACCGCGCCGACCGTACCGTGATGCGGATCACAGCCAGTCCGCGGGGGTGGCCGTTACGGTTACCGCCGTATCGCCGGGGAGATCCCCCCGGATCCCGATGGAAAGGTGTGACCCCCATGAAGAAGACCATCGCCGTGATCGGTTCCGCTGCCGCCCTGTCGTTCGCCGGTGCCGGCCTCGCCGCCGCCCAGAGCGACCTGCCCGGACTCGACGGGTCCGAGGGCATTCCCGGTTCCAGCGAGGTCGAGGGCGTCGAGGGCGTCGAGAACGCGGAGGAGGTGTCCGCCGTGGCCCAGCAGCTCTGCGGCACCATCTCCGCCTACGACTTCCTCGGCTCCGTGGGCGGCTTCGCCCAGGGCCTGGCGGGCGAGGACTGTGAGGCCAACGCCGACGCGGCGATCGCCGCAGCGTCGTCCGGCGACATCTCCGGTGCGATCGACATCCTCCGCGGAATCGAAGCCGACGTCCCGGTCGAAGACGGCGAAAACGACGACGATGAAACCATCGTCGACCCGGTTGACGACTGATCCGACCCCGGCGCCCACCACAGCGCCCACCCGGCCCCGGCTCCCTTTCAAGGGGGTCGGGGCCGAGTCGTGTCCTACGGCTGGTCTACCGGCTCGTCCACTGCGGTGACCAGCGCGCTCAGCGTCTCGGGGTCGATGTGCCCCGGCTGCGTCTCGGTCATGAACTCCACGATGATCCGCTCGACGGCCGCCGGGTCCTCGACGTGCGGGTAGTGGCCGGTCCGCTCGACGATCGCCAGGCGACTACCGGGGATCGCCTCGTGGGTGGCGTGCCCGTGGGACATGGGGATGATCGGGTCGCGGTCGCCCCAGATCAACTGGAACGGCAACTGCCCGGCCAGGTGCAGTCGGTTGGCCGCCGACACCGCCTGACCGCGGTTGTCCACGACCGCGCGCAGCGTCTTGAAGAACGTCCTGCGGTGACCGGGTCTACTGAGCGAGTCGTACGACATCCAGGACTCGGTGATCGCGTCGGCCCGGATGCCCAGGCCGGAGAAGAAGCGCCCCACCGAGTTCCCGGCGTTCACGAAGACCGGGGCGGCGCCGATCGTCAGCAGGAGTTCAGCGCCGGGGACGGCCAGCATCCGGAGGATCCAGTTGACCTCCTTGCCCAGGCCGCCGCTGCCGATCAGGACGATCCGCTCGCAGTACTCGGGGTATTGGTAGACGAACTGCATGGCGACGCCGCCGCCGAGCGATTGCCCGATGACCGTGCATCGCTTGATGCCCTTGACCACCAGCAGGTCGCGCAGGGCGGAGGCCATCGCGCCGAGCGAGTAGTCGTCGAAGTCGAGTGAACTCTCCCCGTGACCGGGCAGGTCCGGGGCGATGACGTGGAAGTGGGCGTCCAGGCGCGGGATGAGTTCGCGCCAGGTGGTCGAGCTGCCGGCCATGCCGTGGATGAGCAGGATCGTCGGCTTGCCCTCGCCGGCACCCGCCTCGCGGTAGGCCAGCTCTCGTCCGTGAAGTGTCGCGGTCTGCATAGTGATTCCCCCTCGGGGACGGCCTCCCGCGCCGTATCTCGTCGCAGGGAGCACCTACCGTCATTGTGCGCCCCGCGGGGACGTTCACGCAGTTCCCCGTGTCACATCTGGGCCGAAAACTTCCGGATCAGCCGCCGGTGACGATGCCTGAACAGCGCACCGACCACCATCCGCACCACCGGTCCCGGCAGCACCGTCCGGGGTTCGGCCCGCAGGGTGTCGGTCACCCGGGTCGAGCCGTCGGGCAGGTCGTCGAGCTCCCGGCGGTGCTCCCACACGCGGCACGACCCCAGGCTCGAGCGCTCCTGGAAGTAGCGCGGCGCCTCCATCCCGGAGAGCACCAGGTCGTCGAACTCGACCGGGACGATCCCCGCCAGCAGGATCCACGCCCGCCCCGCCGGGCGACCGAGCGGGAGGTCCGCGATCGTCGCCCCCCGCAGCGACGCCGGGAACCGCATCGTCAGCAGCGGGCCGAACTCGTCCGCGACGCCCTCGGCCGTGACGACCCGCGCCCACACCCGTTCCCGGGCCGCGGGTACGACGCTCGAGCGCACGACCTCCACGGCACGCGCCCGACCAGCGGCCCGCCCGTCACCGCGGCGCATGGTCCGGGGTTCTCGTGGCCGGTTCGGCGGGATCGGTCTCGTCGTCGTCGCGGTGGAGGCGCCCCTCGTCGTCGTCACCGGTGGGGTGAGCCTCGCTGTCGGGCCCGGACACCTCGTCGCGCCCGGGCACCAGGCCCGGCCCGAGGTTCTCGCCGCCGCCAGCCAAACCACCGCCGTCCGGGCCGCCCCGGGCCGCGCTGCCGCCGTCCGCGCCGCCCCGGGCCGCGAGGTGGCGCACGACGGTGTTGGCCATCGCCGTGACCGGCACCGCGAACAGCGCGCCCACGACACCGAACAGGTACGTCCCGGCCGTGACCACGAGGATCACCGCCAGCGGGTGCAGCGCCACGGCGTGGCCCATCAGCAGTGGCTGGAGCACGTGCGACTCGACCTGGTGGACGACCACGACGATCGCCAGCATCGCGACCGCGATCGCCGGCCCCCGCTCGACCAGCGCCAGGACCGTGGGGATCACCCCGGCGACGAGGGTGCCGACGATGGGCACGAACGACGCGAGGAACACCACCACGACGATGGGGATCACGAACGGCACCCGCAGCAGCAGCGCGCCCAGGCCGACGCCCGCGGCGTTGATCGCGGCCACGGTGAGTTGCGTGCGCGTGTACGCACCGAGGCTGCCCCAGCCCCGGCGGAACGCGGTGTCGACGTGCTCGCGGCTCGCCCGCGGCAGCCACCGGACGAAGAACTCCCAAAGTTTCTCGCCGTGGTAGAGGAAGAAGAACAGCGACACCAGGCAGATGAGCACGCCCGCCACGGCGTCCACGGCCGTGTGTCCGAACTGGACCGCGCCGGCCGCGACCGCCTCGGAGTTCGACTCGATCCAGGTGCGGGCCTGGACGACGGCCTCCTGCAGTCGGTCCGCGGTGAGGTGCAGCGGACCGTCCTCGAGCCACCGCAGGGCGGCGTCGGTGCCGGAGGAGATCTGGTCACGCATGCGGGGCACGCCGGTCGCGAGCTGGGTGGTAACCGCCGCGAGCGCGGCGAGGATGACCGCGAGGACCCCGACGACGACGACGAGGGCCGCGGCCGCCCGCGGGACCCGCTCCGGGATGCGGTCCACCATCGGGCGGAGCATGGCCGCGAGCAGGACCGCGATCGCCAGGGGCGCGATGATCACCGACAGCCGACCGACCGCCTGCCCGACGAGCCACCCGCCGCCCGCGATGAGCAGCAGGCACGCCGACCAGCCCGCCGCCAGCACGACCGGGTACGGCAGGTGCGCACGGTCGAAGGGGGTGGCGGTCGGCGAGCCCTGGGTCATGACCTCGATGTTAAAGCCATTTCAAGACTTCTCAGGTCACATCACGGGGCGAGGTCGGTCCAGCCCACGAAGCCACTCGGATCGTGGCGGCCCAGCACGCCGTGTTCGAACATGCCCCAGCCCTCCGCGCCGTCACACGTGGCCCGGGCGATGTGATCGATGGTCTGGTACGGCATGAACGCCTGCACGTCGGGATCCGCGAGGTCGTAGGCCGTGGACAGGCTCCAGCCGCGCCCCTTCCACTGGCCGTGCTGCCAGTCCGGGTCGCCCACGTATCCGGATCCCATGCTCAGTGGGATGTAGCCGAGGGTCTCCACCCCCACCACCACCGGCTCGCCGGTGGGCGTGGTGAGGTGGATCCGCGCGGTCTCGGGGTGCCGGGTACCGCTGCGGTAGTCGATCTCCACGCGCGGCCAGCCCAGCTGCTCGACCCGGCCGTCCTTCCACGTGCGGGTGGCGTGGCTCAGGGTGCGGTGACCGTCCGGGCTCTCCTGCATGATGATCATCAGCGCGTAGTCGTCGAACCGCAGCGGGACGTACGTCCACCAGTGGCCCTCACGCGGCTCGTCGGCCGAGCGACCCTTGGGCTCCGGGTCGCCGCTGGGACGAATGCCCCAGGAGCGGTCGCGGCTGCCCATCCACACGTCGGGATCCACGGTGAAGTCGGTGCCCTCGGCGGTGAGCGTGCCGGACCAGCTGCCCACCTGGGCGAAGCGTGTCGCATCGAGGATCAGCCGGGGCCCGTCGAGCAGCATGTGCCGCTCCTCGAGGACCGCCTCGAACGAGCCGTGCCAGGTGAGGTCGAACGAGAGGTCCTCGTGCTCGCAGAGCAGGCGGACGGTCCGCAGCGGCTCGATCACCTCGACCCGGTACCCGCCCACGACCGAGTCGAGGGACCGCTCGTCGCTGGCGTCGGAGAAGCGGACCGAGCGTTGCCGGTCGCCCTGTCGGACGGTGGCGAAGGCGTCGATCACGCCGAGATTGGGGTACACCCCCAGTCCGGTGACGAGGTAGACGTCCCCGGTCCGGTCATGGGCGTTGAAGTAGTAGCGGTCGTAGAAGTTGCGGTCACTCGTGGCGACCTGCGCCATCGAGAGCGGGGACTGGTGGACCGGGTACTCGTCGAGGGGCGCGGGCTTGATCGTCATGGACTCTCCTGGGAGTGCTCTGGGCCGGTGGTACATGCCGGGGGGCGGCGGTGTGGGGCGGTGGGGTGGTGCGGTCGGTCCGCCCGGGTGTCAGTCGGCGATCATCCGCGCGAGCATGGCGTGGTGCAGGACGTACTCGTCCGGGTTCTCGTGCGCCTCGACCTCGCCGAAGTGGACGCGGCGGCGCTCGATCTGCGACATCACGATGCCGTGGCGCAGGGCGGCGTAGGTGCGGAAGAACTCCAGCTCGCGAACCGGTGACCCGGTGAGCTCCTCGTATCGGGCGACCACGGCGCCGTGGGGGAACAGGTCGGGCAGGCCGGGGAAGTCCCACTGCTCGGCGATCTCCTGGAACATGTCGTGGAAGAACAGGAACCAGCCCAGGTCGAGCTCCGGCGGGGCGAGGGTGGCCGACTCCCAGTCGAGCACGGCGGCGGGTTCGACCCCGTCGAACATGATGTTGCCGATCCTCGCGTCGCCCCAGCAGAGCACGTCCGGCGACAGCTCGGTGGGCCAGTTCTCCTCGATCCAGTCGAACGCCCGCTCCAGGACCGGGATCCGGAGACCGTCCTCCCGGCGGGTCCACTCGTAGTAGGCGCGCTCGTTCTCCACGTGGGCCCGGAGACTGTCGACGCCGGCGGCCGGCGCGGCGTCCCCGAGCGCGGTCCGTGGGTCCGGGATGCCGTGAACCCGGGCCAGCACCTCCACGCTCACGTCGCGCACCCGCGCCCGCCCGGTCTCTTCCAGCCCCTCCACCACCCAGCCGCCGAACACGGACGGCGGATTGTCGACGGGGACCCGGCCGGAGACACGGTCCATCACCAGGAAGGGCACGCCCAGGATCTCGGGCGAGTCCTCGACCCAGCGGACGTCGGGCACCGGCAGGTCGGCCCGCTCTCGGACGGCGCGCATCACGGCAGCCTGCCCGGCCAGGTCGTAGTCGGGGAACACCGGGAACGAGGAGGCCTCCGGCGCGAGTCGGGCCACCAACTCCGCGCGCTCGTCGCGCCCGTCCGCGGTCCACTCGGCGTCGAGCAGGACGGAGATGCTCGACATGCCCGAGCTCTCGGGGCGCCGGATCGACGTCACGCGGACCGGTCCCGTGCTGCCCACCCGCTCGGCCAGCCACGTCTCCAGTCGGGCCCGGACCTCGTCGAGGTCGGTGGTCGAGGTGATGATGTCGGTCTTGACGTCGTCCGCCGTCACGTCCTGGCTCATGTCCGTCGTTCCTTCTTCCGGTGACGCGCCCTTCATCCGGGCGGTGAGCTAGATCACACCACGAACGTAGACTTGAGTCTAGGTTTTCCGCCGACGGATATCGTGGACCCGGACGCACTGCGAGCCACCGAGCCGCCGAGCCGCTGAGCCGCTGACGAGGGGACGAGGGGACGAGACGACAGATGCAGACGTGGCCGCCGATCGACACCGAACCGCCGCCCGATTCCTCCCGGCGCGCGCACAACAAGCACGCGGTCCGCACGAGCCTGCTGCAGGCCGCCCGTCAGCTCTTCGCCGAACGCGGGGTCGCCGAGACCACAGCGGAGGAGATCGCCGAGGCGGCCGGCGTCTCCCGCGCGACGTTCTTCAACTACTTCCAGAACAAGCACGGCATCGTCATCGCCCTCCACGACGCCCACGTGTCCACTCTCGGACTGCTGGTCGACGACCTGCTGTCCGAGCCGCTGACCACCGCGGGTCGGCTCGATCGGTTGTTCGCGGACGTCGCCGCCACCGCCGCCACCGCGCCGGTCTACTTCGCGTCGCTGACCGGCGAGCTCGAGCGTGAACTCGCCGTCCCCGCCGTCAGCGCCGCCCGCACCGAGAAGCTGACGTCCACCCTGGTGCGACTGTTGACCCCTGGAGTGGCCGCCGGGGAGGTGCGCGAGGACCTGCCGCTGCGCTTCCTCGCCCAGATGGTCGGCTCCACCTACATCTCGGTGATCCGCTACTGGCGTGAGTCGCCGGACTACGACATCACGCTCAACAGTGCCCGGGCGTCGCACTTCCTGACCGGCGCCCTCGCCCCAGGGAAGGGCTGACCGGACGGTCACCGATTCACCACGGTCGGCGGCCCCGGAGGCGCGAAGTTTACGTCGGTCCGGGTGGTCGCGCGACAGGTTGCAGACCTTCGCCAGTGGAGCAGAATCGCCTGCACGGCTGGAAAAGCCAGTGCACCCAGAACGATTCTCATCCCGAAGGAGTGCCGATGCCCGACAAGAAGTCCGACTCCAAGTCCGCCGCCCGATCCGCGGCCGAGAAGCTCGTCGACAAGGCCGAACAGTTCGCCGACGACCTGGCCGGCAGCGCCGACGTCGTCCCCGGCACGCCGGGGTCGCGACCGCCGACCGTCGCCGAGCCCACGGAACCCACCAGCCCGCTGCCGCCGAAGGCCGACCAGAAGGGCGCGACCCCGTACGGCCCCACCGGCGCGGAGCCGCCCGGCTCGGTCACCGCCCGCGAGGAGGTCATGCGTCAGCAGGGCCAGTTCCTCACCACCGCCCAGGGCGGGCGCCTGTCCGACACCGATCACTCGCTCAAGGCCGGTCGTCGCGGCCCGGTCCTGCTCCAGGACCACCACCTGCGCGAGAAGATCATGCACTTCGACCACGAGCGCATCCCGGAGCGCGCGGTCCACGCCCGTGGGGCCGGTGCGCACGGGACGTTCGTGGCCAACGGCGCCGCAGCGAGCGTCTGCAAGGCCGGCGTCTTTGCCGAGGGTAAGGAGACCGAGGTCTTCGTCCGCTTCTCCACCGTGCTCGGCAACCGCGGATCCGCCGACACGGTCCGCGACACCCGCGGGTTCGCGACCAAGTTCTACACCGACGAGGGCACCTGGGACCTGGTCGGCAACAACATCCCGGTGTTCTTCATCCAGGACGCCATCAAGTTCCCCGACGTCGTCCACGCCGCCAAGCCGCACCCGGATCGCGAGATCCCGCAGGCCCAGAGCGCGCACGACACCTTCTGGGACTTCGTCTCCCTGCACACCGAGGCGCAGGCCCACACCATGTGGAACATGTCGGACCGCGGCATCCCGCGCTCGTTCCGGATGATGGAGGGCTTCGGTGTCCACACGTTCCGGATGATCAACGACGCCGGCGAGACCAGCCTGGTGAAGTTCCACTGGAAGCCCCACCTCGGCGTCCACTCGCAGGTGTGGGAGGAAGCCCAGATCACCGCCGGCATGGACCCGGACTTCCACCGCCGCGACCTGGCCGACGCGATCGAGTCCGGCGCGTTCCCGAAGTGGGACCTGGGCATCCAGGTCTTCCCGGACACGGTCGACGAGAACGGTGTCAGCGAGATGTTCCACGGCATCGACCTGCTCGACCCGACCAAGATCGTCCCCGAGGAGCTCGCGCCGGTCCAGGTGATCGGCACGATGACGCTCAACGCCAACGTCAAGAACTTCTTCGCGGAGACCGAGCAGGTCGCGTTCCACCCGGGCCACCTCGTGCCGGGCATCGACGTCACCAACGACCCGCTCCTGCAGGGCCGACTGTTCTCGTACCTGGACACCCAGCTCACGCGTCTGGGCGGGCCGAACTTCGGCCAGATCCCCATCAACCGCCCCCACGCCCCTGTCAACGACATGCTCCGCGACGGCTTCCACCAGTCCGCCGACCACGTGGGCGTGGCGCCGTACCAGCCCAACAGCCTCGACGGTGGGTGCCCGTTCATGGCGGGCACCACCGACGGTGCGCTGGTGGAGGTGGCGCAGCAGATCGCCGACGCGCAGGTCGTCCGCGACGCCCCGGCGACGTTCGACGATCACTACTCGCAGGCGACGCTGTTCTACACCAGCCTCACCGAGGTGGAGAAGGCGCACGTCGCCGAGGCGTACACCTTCGAGCTGGGCAAGTGCTACGAGGAGGCCATCAAGATCCGGCAGGTCGAGCAGCTCGCGCACATCGACCACGACCTGGCCGTCACCGTCGCGACCGGGTTGGGGCTGCCCGCGCCCGCGAAGGTGCCCGTGGCCGAGGTCGTCACCAGCCCGGCCCTGTCCCAGATCGGCAAGGAGTGGCCGTCCGACGGGCGCCAGATCGGCATCCTCGTCACGGAGAACTCCGACGTCGCCGCGGTCAAGGAACTCGAGCAGGCCGTGTTCGACGACGACATGGTCCCGCTCGTGATCGGCCCGGTCGGCGGCAGGCTCGGCGAGGGCGAGCCCGATGCGACGGTCGCGATCTCGCGGTCCTATCAGACGCAGCGGTCCATCGAGTTCGATGCCCTCGTCGTCGTCGACCTCCCCGCCCACCCGCGGACCGACGTGCTCATCAGCGAGATGTACCGGCACAAGAAGGCCATCGCCACCCTGGCGCCCATCGACCGGTACGTCGACTTCGGGCTGACCTCGGACACGCCGGGCGTGGTCGCGGTCGACGCGGCGGCCGGCGTGCTGCCCGCACTCAAGCCGCTGCTGGCCACCCACCGGGCGTGGGAGCGGCCCGACCCGGCCCGCATCTGACGCAGGGCACGGAGCAGTAGACGGACACCGTGGGTCGGGGATCGCGAGAGGTCCCCGACCCACGGCGTGCGCGGGTAGCGTCTCGGCCATGAGCGACCACCCCGCCACCCGTGAGGCCGCCGCCCGCGAGAGTCCTGCCGGTCTCCGCCTCGAGGCGCGGCGGGTGATCACGGCTCCGGCGGACCGCGTGTTCGCCGTACTGTGCGATCCGGACGGCCACGTGGCGATCGACTCCTCGGGGATGCTCCAGGCGGCCGAAGGATCGGTGGTCACCGCCGAGGGCGACCGGTTCGTCGTCCACATGGACCGCGAGTCCCTCGGCGACTACGACATGGGCGAGTACGACGTCACGGTGATCATCACCCGGTTCGAGCCGGACGCCGAGATCGCCTGGACCATCGACGGGGCCATCACGCCCCCGATCGGCCACACCTACGGCTACCGCCTCATCCCGCTGGGCAATGGCGATAACGGCGATGGCGACGGCGCCGAGGGGGCGCGTACCGAGGTCGTCAGCTACTACGACTGGTCCGACGCGCACCCGAAGTGGCGCGACTCGGGAGTACTGCCGGTGCTGGACGCATCGGCGCTCAAGGCGACGCTCGGAATCCTCGACCGGGCGGTCAGGAGGGGATATGTCCGCGGCTGATCCGAATGCCCACCGGCCGGACCTGTGGTTCTCCCGCGACGGCATGGAGCTGCGCGCGGTGGACTCCGGGCCCGCCGACGGCGAGGCGATCGTCCTGCTCCACGGGTTCCCGCAGCGCACCTCCAGCTGGGACCTCGTGGCGCCGCTGCTGCACGCGGCCGGGTACCGCACCCTGGCGCTGGACCAGCGCGGGTACTGCGAGTCCGCCCGCCCCCGTGGTCGGCGCGCGTACCGGCTGTCGGAACTGGTGGGGGACGTCCTCGCGCTGCTCGACGCCGCCGGCCTGCCCGACGCCCACGTGGTGGGTCACGACTGGGGCGCCGCCGTCGCGTGGGGTGTCGCCGGGGCGCACCCCGACCGCTTCCGCAGTCTCACCGCCGTGTCGGTCCCCCACCCCGCCGCCTTCCTCAAGGCCATGGTCGTCTCCGACCAGCTACTGCGATCCTGGTACATCGGGCTCTTCCAGCTGCCGTTCCTGCCGGAGCGACTGCTCACCTCGGCCGGCCCGCGGCCCGAGAAGGCCCTGGCCGGGATGGGGATGACGCCCGAGATGATCGAGCGCTACCGGCGTGAGATGGTCGCCGCCGGCGCGATCCCCGGGGGACTCGGCTGGTACCGGGCCCTGCCCTTCGCCTCACCGTCCCGCTCGACCGCGGCGGTCCGTGTGCCCACCACGTTCGTGTGGAGTGACCGCGACCCGGCCCTGGGCCGCGGGGGCGCCGAGCGGACCCGCCACCACGTGGACGCCGACTACCGGTTCGTCGAGATGGGCGGGGTCAGTCACTGGATCCCCGACGAGCGGCCGGCAGAGCTGGCCGATGCGATCGTGGCCCGTGCCCGGTCGACCGCGGACGGCTCGGGTCCCGGGGCCTGAACTCCACCGCACCGGGTGCGCGCGGCCCGGTGCGGTGTCACGCTGGGCCGATGTTCTTCATCTTCGGTTTCAAGAACTCGTCCCGGAACCTCGGGCTGGCCCGGGCCACGTGCCCGAACTGCGGCAACGTCGCCGCACAGCGGGTCGACCGTCGGAAGCGAGCGTTCTCCCTGTTCTTCATCCCCATCATCCCGCTGGGGTCGTCATACACGGCCACGTGCACGGCGTGCGGCATCACCACCAAGATCGACCGGTCGCGGGTCGACGGGATCCTGTCCGGCGCGTACTGATCCGGCCGCTCAGCTCTCCCGCGCCGGCACCGCTGGGGCCGTGGCCTTGTCCTCCCACGGTGGCGGGATCGTGGCGGCGACCGCCGCGGCAAGGAGGGTCGCGCCGCAGCCGAACATCAGACCGACCCGGAATCCGGTCTCGGTGGGGACAAACAGCCCCTCGAAGTCCATGGACATCTGGGTGAGCAGCACGCCGAGCACCGCGGCAGAGGTCGTGGTGCCGATGGAGCGCATGAGCGTGTTGACGCTGTTGGCCGAGCCCATCTCGGAGGTGGGGACCGAGGCCATGATCAGCGCGGGCATCGCACCGTAGGCCAGCCCCACACCGCCGCTCACCACGATGCCGACGGTCATCACACCCCAGGTCGATCCCATGAGGAACAACCCGGACGCATAGCCGACCGCGACCACCAGCGCTCCCAGGATGAGCGTGGTCTTGGGGCCGCGGGTGCCGATGAGCCTCCCGCTGAGTGGGGAGACCGCCATCATCGCCAGCCCGCCGGGCGCGCTCCACAACCCCATGGCCACCATCGACTGGCCCAACCCGTGTCCGGTCTCGACCGGGAGCTGGAGAATCTGGGGCATGATCAGCAGCTGCGCATAGAGGCCCATGCCGATGGTCACCGAGGCGATGTTGGTCATCAGGACGGGGCGACGGGCGGCAACCCGCAGGTCCACGATGGGTGACGGATGCCGAAGTACCCACAGCGCCCATCCCGGCAGTGACACCGCGGTGAGCGCCAGCAAGCCGAGGGTCAACGGGGAGCTCCAGCCCCAGTCGGCGCCCTTGGACACCGCGAGCAGCAGCGAGATGAGGGCGATCGCGAGCCCCACTGCGCCGATGACGTCGAGCGTGCCGTCCGGTTTGGCGGCCGGCAGCGTCCGGAGACGCACCATCATCATCACGATGATCGCCACGCCCAGGGCCCCGGACCCCCAGAACATCCACTGCCACGAACCGTATTGCGCCAGGGCGGCCGCCGCCGGGAGCCCGAGCGCCCCTCCCACTCCGAGCGACGAACTCATCAGACTGATCGCCGGTGCGAGTCGACGCGCCGGGAGGATCTCGCGCATCGTGGCGATGCCGATGGGGATCACACCGATTCCCACGCCCTGCAGGGCGCGCCCGATGAGCATCGGCCACAGCGAGGTGGCCAGTGCGCACAGCACCGAGCCGACGACCATGACCGCCGTGCAACCGATGAGCACGTACTTCTTCGGATAGAGGTCTCCCAGTCGTCCCATGAGCGGACCGGCCACCGCTCCGGCGAGCAGCGTGATGGTGACGACCCAGGAGGCGTTGACCGCGGAGGTGTTGAGAATCGCCGGCAGCATGCCCAGCAGCGGGATGACCAGCGTCTGACTGAGAGACATGACGATGCCGCCGAAGGCGAGGACCGCGATGAGACCGTTCTCGTCCGACCGGACGGTGTCGGCGTCCCCACCGCGCGTTCGTGCCATCATCCCGTGTCCTTCCGACCGAGGCTCGCTTCCGGAGCCTCTCGTCGGACATTACAGACAGGTGTCGAACGGGTTCTCGTTCCGGGCACCGCCACCGTGTTCGACATGGCGGTCCGACGTGGCGGAATCCTCGCCCACTATTGTCTGCCGCTGTCCGCAGTGCGACGATGAGCGGGTGGACACCACCGGCTCGACCCGGCGGATCACCCGCCGGCCCACCGTCTCCGTGGGGGCGTTCCTCGCCGCCACGGCCGTCGCACTGACCGCCGCCGTCACGGCCCCGGCCACCGCGAACGCCCAGGACTCCTCCGAGGCCATCCCGCGACTGTTCCCCGCTCCCGACCGCGTGATCGCCGTGGGCGGCTCACCCACGGGGCTGTGCGCGGGCGCGATCTCCACCACCCTCAACGGCGACGGGTACCCGGACACGGCATCCGTCTCCTGGGCCTTCGCCGTCGTCGGGGTGGGCCCGTGCAACCTCACGGCCACCCTCTCGTGGCGCAACCTCGACACCGGCGCCACCGGGGAGAAGGTTGCACAGGTCCCGTTCCCGCGGATCTCGACGGGCATCCCCGATCCGATCTCCCACCCCTACGAGGCGCAGATCTCCACCGGCCCGGGCCGGGTCGAGTACCGACTCACCACCACCGGCGGGGCCGTCGCCGGGCCGATCGTCGTGGAAACGGTCCCCTACGACGGCTGACAGCGGCCGGGGCGGACGTGTAGGCGGCATGGCCGCGGCCGAGACGGGACGCGGGCGTGGCGAGGCTCGGCGTCAGCCGAGCAGCCCCTCGGCCGCGATCCGCCAGTCCTCCACCGGCGGCGTCAGCACGTTCTCGCCCAGCACCTGCACCAGCACGGTCGAGGCCCCTGCGTCCAGGTGCTCCTGCACCCGCGCCCGCGTCGCCTCGACCCCGCGGGTGACCATCGCGTGCTTGAGCCGATCGCTGCCCCCGCGCACGTAGTCCGACTCGTCGAACCCCTGCCGGGTCCACGAGTTCCGATAGTTCGGCAGGCCTGTATAGACGTTGAGGTGATCGTGGGCCCGCGACCGCCACACCTCGTCGTCGTCGTCGACTCCCTCGGCCACCACCGCGGCGTGCTCCACGACCAGGGCCGGCCCGTCGTCGGCGGTCCCGCCGAGGATCTCCCGCGCCCGCGCGGTGTGCTCCGGCAGCGTCAGGTACGGGTGGGCGCCGGCGGTGCGATCGCGCGACAACTCGAGCATCTTGGGGCCGAGCGCGGCGAGCGCGACCGGCGGCATCGTGTCCTCGCCCGCCGCCATGGGCTGAGTCCGGTCGAGCGCGTCGAGGTACTCACGCATCGCCGACAGCGGCCGCCCGTAGTTGTGACCACGGTGGCGCTCGACCAGCGGCGCGTGCGAGACGCCGAGACCCAGGACGAACCGGCCCGGGTGCATGGCCTCGATCGTCCGGGCGGCCGCCCCCGCCGCCGAGGCGTCGCGGCCGTAGATGTTGGCGATGCCGGTGCCGATCGCCATCCGGCGCGTGACACCCAGGTACAGCTGCGCGGCGGTGAACGCCTCCCGGCCCACGGCCTCGCCGAACCACAGCGAGCCCCAGCCCTGGTCGTCGAGCTCCCCGAGCACGTCGGGGATCGCCGCCGGCGTCAGTCCCTCCAGCGAGCCGGTCCACAGGCCGATCCGGCCGAGCTGCTCGCGACCTGCTCCGCGCCCGCGGTCTCGGTTCGATGCGCTGTCCTGGAGGGCACTCATATCCCCGAGTGTGCCCGACCCCGTCGTCGCCGGGCCGGCCATTCGCCGCAAACGGCCGCGCCCGTCGACCCGGTCGCGACACACTGAGCTGACACGTGTTGCAGTGACACGCGGCACACCCCGGGCACCGAGGAGACGAGACGCCGATGTACGAGTGGTCCGAGACCGACCTGATGATCCGCGACGCCGTGCGCGGCTTCATCGCCAAGGAGATCCGCCCCCAGCTCGACGCCCTGGAGAGCGGTGAGATCCCGCCGTACCCGATCATCCGGAAGCTGTTCGCCGAGTTCGGCATCGACGCCATGGCCCGCGACGGGGTCGAGAAGATGCTGGCGAAGGAGCGGGCGCGCGAGACCGTCGGCGCGGCCGCCGGGGGTGGGACCGCGGGCGGCGGGTCAGCCGGCGGCGGGGCTGCATCCGGTGACGCGCCGCGCGGCGACGGTGGGAGGGGGGACGACGACGAGGGCGGCGATTCCGGCGGCGCCCTCGAGAACCGGGATTCCATGATGGCCGTGGTGACCAGCGAGCTGGCCGGCGCGTGCATGGGGCTGGTCTCCGCGCTCGGCGTGAGCCTCGGACTGGGCGCCACCACGATCATGTCCCGCGGGACGCTGGCGCAGAAGGAACGCTGGTTGCCCGGGATCGTGACCATGGAGAAGGTCGCGTCATGGGCGATCACCGAGCCGGACTCCGGTTCCGACGCCTTCGGCGGCATGCGGACCTACGTGCGGCGCGACGGCGAGGACTACATCCTCAACGGCCAGAAGACCTTCATCACCAACGGGCCGTACGCGGACGTGATGATCGTCTACGCCAAGCTCGACGAGGGGTCGGGTGGAGCGGGCGGCACCGGACCGGCCACGGACGCCGACAAGCGCGACCGCAAGGTCCTGACGTTCGTGCTGGACAAGGGCATGGAGGGCCTCACGCAGGGTGCTCCCTTCAAGAAGATGGGCCTGCACAGTTCCCCGACCGGGGAGCTGTTCTTCGACAACGTCCGCCTCGGCAGGGACCGGCTGCTCGGCGAGTCCGAGGAGGGTCGCGGGGGCGACGGCCGCGAGTCGGCGCGGTCGAGCTTCACCGCCGAGCGGATCGGGGTGGCCACCATGTCGCTGGGCATCATCGAAGAGTGCCACCGGCTGTGCGTCGACTACTCCCGCGAGCGCACCCTGTGGGGCCAGGAGATCGGGCGCTTCCAGCTGATCCAGCTCAAGCTGGCGAAGATGGAGGTCGCGCGGATGAACGTGCGCAACATGGTCTTCAACTCCATCGAGCGCGCGCGTGTCGGCAAGCCGCTCTCGCTCGCCGAGGCGTCGGCGATGAAGCTGTACTCGTCCGAGGCGGCCACCGAGGTGGCGATGGAGGCCGTGCAGTTGTTCGGCGGCAACGGATACATGGCCGACTACCGCGTCGAGCAGCTCGCCCGCGACGCCAAGTCGCTCATGATCTACGCGGGCAGCAACGAGATCCAGGTGACCCACATCGCGAAGGGACTCCTCGCGCGCTGAGGTTCTGGTCCGTCCGATCGGTTGCCTCCCGCGCCCGCTCTCGTACCGTCAGTGCATGGCCACCGAGATGTTGCACACGTACATGCAGGACCACCACGCCGGTGCCGCCGCCGGGATCGACCTGCTCCGCCGCGTGGCCGAGGACCACGACGATCCGGAGACCAGGAAGGTCGTCTCCCGCATCGGCGACGAGACCGTGGACGACCTCAGGAGCCTCGAGGAGCTCATGACGCTGGCGGGGACGTCACCCTCGATGCTCAAGGACCTGCCCGCCAAGGCCGCCGAGAAGTTCGGCCAGCTCAAGCCCAATCGCCGTGCCGCCGAACGTTCCCCGCTGAGCGATCTGGTCGAGCTCGAGGCACTGACCCTCGCCGTGACGGGCAAGACGCTCGGCTTCAAGGCGTTGCTCGACATCGACGACCCCCGGCTCCCCCGGCCCACGCTGGAGAAGCTGGTCGAGCGTGCGGAGCAGCACGGACGCGAACTGGAGAAGCTCCGTCTGCGTTGCACGGACGCGCTGAAGAAGCAGTGACCAGGCGGGGCGGCCCGGGGGTCTGCCGCCGGTTCTATCCGACTCCGCTGCAGGCCCCGGCGTTGGTCGTCCCCGACCTCGGTCAGACGTTCCGAATCGCGATCGACCGGGTGTTGAGATAGCACTCCATGGCCTGGGGACCGGCCTCGGAGCCGTAACCCGAGTCCCTCACCCCGCCGCCCGACGGCCGCCACGCGGACGACAGACGACCACATCCGCTACTCCCCCTCGGGATCCGCTACTCCAATCGGAATAGCGGATCCGTAGGGCGGGTAGCGGATGTGGTCGAACGGTCGAACGGTTGAACGGGCGGGTCAGCGCGTCAGGCCCTGGCGCCCTGCTGATCCTTGACCGCGGCCAGGATGTCGTCGACGCGGTCCTTGGCGTCGCCGAACAGCATCTGGGTGTTGTCGCGGAAGAACAGCGGGTTCTGGACGCCGGCGTAACCGGCGGCCATCGACCGCTTGAACACGATGACGTTCTCGGCCTCCCAGACGTGGAGCACGGGCATACCCGCGATCGGGCTACCCGGGTCCTCGGCGGCATCCGGGTTCACGGTGTCGTTGGCACCGATGACCAGCACCACGTCGGTGTCCGCGAAGTCGTCGTTGATCTCGTCGAGCTCGAGCACGATGTCGTAGGGCACCTTGGCCTCGGCCAACAGGACGTTCATGTGGCCGGGCAGGCGACCGGCGACCGGGTGGACGGCGAAGCGCACGTCGACGCCGCGCTCACGCAGGGTGCGCGTGAGGTCGGCGACCGGGTACTGCGCCTGTGCCACGGCCATGCCGTAACCGGGGGCGATGATCACCCTCGAGGCGTCCGCCAGCATCTCGGCCGCACCGGCGACATCGATCTCGGTGTGCTCGCCGTGGTCCTTGCCCTCGCCCGACGAGGCCTCGATACCGAAGCCGCCCATGATGACGGAGAAGAACGAGCGGTTCATCGCCTTGCACATGATGTAGGACAGGTACGCGCCCGAGGAGCCGACCAGCGCGCCGGTCACGATGAGCAGATCGTTGCCCAACAGGAAGCCGGTGGCCGCGGCGGCCCAGCCGGAGTACGAGTTGAGCATCGACACCACGACCGGCATGTCGCCGCCACCGATGCTGGCGACCAGGTGCCAGCCCAGGGTCAGCGCCAGGGCGGTGACCACGATGAGCATCCACAGCGCGGGGGAGATGACGAACCACACGGTCAGCGCGACGAACGCCACGAGGATGCCGAGGTTGATGAGGTTCTTGCCCGGCAGCACCAGCGGTGCGGACTTCATCTTCCCCGACAGCTTGAGGTAGGCGACGATCGAACCGGTGAAGGTGACGGCGCCGATGAACACGCCGATGAACACCTCGGCGTGGTGGATGCCGAGCAGCGAACCGGTGAGCTCACCGTGCAGCTCGGGCTCCAGGTAGCCGTTCCACCCGACCAGCACGGCGGCCAGGCCGACGAACGAGTGCAGCAGGGCGATGAGTTCGGGCATCTCGGTCATCTGCACGCTGCGCGCGCGCATCAGGCCGATGACGGCGCCGATGGCGACGGCCACGACCATCAACACGATGCCGATGGTGGCGGGCTGGTGGTCGATGACCAGCGCGACGGTGGCGACCAGGGCCAGCGCCATGCCGGCGATGCCGAAGGTCAGGCCCCGGCGGGCGGTCTCGTGCTTGGACAGCCCGGCGAGCGACAGGATGAACAGCAGTGCGGCGACCAGGTAGGCCGCATTGGCGGCGGTCTCAACAGACATCTGCTCAGGCTCCCTTCGAGAACATGCCGAGCATGCGACGCGTCACGGCGAAACCGCCGAAGACGTTGATGGACGCGACGAGGATCGCGATGGCGGCGAGCGCCAGGCCGAGGGTGTTGTCGATCCCGACCTGCAGCAACGCACCCACGACGATCACTCCGGAGATCGCGTTGGTCACCGACATCAACGGGGTGTGCAGCGCGTGGTGCACGTTGCCGATGACGTAGTAGCCGATCACGATCGCCAGCACGAACACCGTGATGTGACGCGGGATGTCGCCCGGCGCGACCGCGGTGAGCAGCAGCAGCAACGCCATGCCGGCGGCGATCAGGCCGAGCTTCGCGCCGGCCGACATCTTCTTCTTCTCAGGTTTGGGCTCGACCGGTTCGGGGGCAGCGGCCGCCGCGGGGGCGGCACTGACCTGCACCGGCGGGGGCGGCCACATGATCTCGCCGCCCCGTGTCACCGTCACACCGCGCTGGACCACGTCGTCCATGTCCAGCGCCCACGCCCCGTCCTTGTCCGGGGTGACCAGCTTGGTCAGGTTGACCAGGTTGGTGCCGTACAGCTGCGAGGCCTGGGCGGGTAGCCGCCCGGCCAGGTCGGTGTAACCGATGATCGTGACACCGCCCTCGGTGACGACGACCTGGTCGGGGACGCTGCCCTCGACGTTGCCGCCCTGCGCGGCGGCCATGTCGACGATGACCGAGCCACGCTTCATCGTCGCGATGTCGGCGGCCGTGATCAGGCGCGGTGCCTGCCGACCCGGGATCAGCGCCGTGGTGATGATGATGTCCACGTCGGCTGCCTGCTCCGAGTAGAGATTCGCCGCGGCCCGGTCGTAGGCCTCACTGGTGGCCTTGGCGTAACCGTCGGTGGAGACGACCTTCTCCTCCTCCGGCACCTCGACCGGCAGATACTCGCCACCGATCGACTTGACCTGGTCGGCCACCTCGGGCCGCGGATCGGTCGCGCGGACGATGGCGCCCAGACTCGAGGCGGCCCCGATCGCGGCGAGACCCGCCACGCCGGCACCCGCGACGAGGACCTTGGCCGGCGGGACCTTGCCCGCCGCGGTGACCTGGCCGGTGAAGAACCGCCCGAAGTGGTGCGCGGCCTCGATCACGGCGCGGTAGCCGGCGATGTTGGCCATCGACGACAGCACGTCCATCGACTGCGCCCGCGAGATACGCGGGACCGCATCCATCGCCAGCGCGGTCACGCCGCGCTCGGCGAGCACACCGAGAAGGTGCTCGTTCTGCGCCGGGGCCAACAGGCCCACCAGCGTCGCGCCCGACCGGACCCGCGCCACCTCTGCCTCGGTGGGCACGGCGACCTTCATCACCACGTCCGCCGACCACGCGGCGTCACCATCGGCCAGCTCGGCACCGGCCTCGGCGTATGCGGCATCCGCGAACTCCGCGCGGGTACCGGCGCCGTGCTCCACCACGACCCGGTATCCCAGGCCGATCAGCTTCGCCACCGTCTCGGGCGTCGCCGCCACGCGGTTCTCCGCCGGGTTGGACTCGGCGACCACACCGATCACCGACGGCGCGACACCGGCATCCCGGACATCGGAATCCGGCTTCATATCAGGGATCTCTTCAAGGCTCGAAGCCATAGGGCATCCTTTTACTGCGTTGTGAGCGAGCCGACGCGTGTGCGCCGGCTCTGACGTCTCGAGTTTTGGCGTGTTCTACGTATTCTCCACAGGCCCGGCACGTGTGTGCCCGGGGTGCGCTCCAGTCACCGATCCGAGATCAGAGCTCACGAAGCGGCTCGGGGTGGGATGGTTACCCCTGCTTCGTCCACCGTTACGGCGTCGTCCTCCGGCGCGGGCAGGGTGGCGCCACGTCCACCGGAAGAACTTCCGGCAGAGCCTACGGGACACTGTGGACCGCGAACGAGCCGGTGGGACCGTTTTCGAGAGCCTTGTGACGTAAACCATACGGCTTGGTGCTTAGTGGCATGAAACAAAAAGCACCCCGGACCGTCAGAGACGATCCGGGGTGCTCCCGATCTGTGGGCGAAGGGGGACTTGAACCCCCACGTCCCGAAGGACACTGGCACCTGAAGCCAGCGCGTCTGCCATTCCGCCACTCGCCCGAGTAACGCCCGAATACGTTAACACGCGGCGTTCCGACCGCACTAATCGGCTGGTGAGGGCTTCCCGGCGGCTGGAAGCGTGCTTCCCACCGCCACCGCCTCTATGATCGACCGGATGCCGCCGCGGGCGGCGCGAGGACAGCCGAGCCGGCCGATGGCCGCGGCCCACCACGAGGAAGGAGGCGAGGTATGGGGATCGTCGGGAAGTTCGAGCGCACCCTTCAGGGCGCGGTCGGCGACGCGTTCGCCCGTCTCTTCGGCGGGAAAGTCGTGGCGGCCGAGGTGGAGTCACAGCTCCGCAAGCAGGCGGAGGCCTCCCTCAAGGTGGTCGACGGGCACCTGTTGGTGTCCAACAGCTACACCATCACCCTGGCCCGGTCGGACTACGCCTCCTTCACCGAGGACGAGGCCCTGGCCGTCAAGACCTTCTCCCGCCACCTGTCGGATCACATCTCCGAACAGGGCTGGGAGACGTACGGCCCGGTCACCGTGACCTTCGTGGAGCGCGATGACCTCCACACCGGACAGATGCGTATCGACGGGGTCGTGGACCCCGACGCCGTCCCGTTCCACATCTCGGCCGCCGCGCCGGCGCCGGCGCCGGATCATCCGGCGCCGTCGTCGCCGGGTGGGGACCGACGGGGCGTGGACGGGCCGAGTGCGAGCAAGGAGAACAGCGACATGCAGGCACCCGCTTCCAACTATCCGGTCTCGACCGGCCCCGGAGCCCGGAGCGCGGGCTGGGGTGGCCCGTCGGACGCCCCCACCCAGATCACCCAGGGCCGGGCCTCGCTGACGGTCACGCTGCACCTCGAGGACGGCTCGGGGCGGACGTTCCGCCTCCAGCGGGGCTCCAACCTGCTGGGACGCGGGCAGGACGCAGCGTTCCGCCTGCCCGACACCGGGGTGTCACGCCAGCACGCGGACATCCATTTCGATGGTCGGGAAGCGGTTCTCACCGACCTCGGCTCGACCAACGGCACCACGGTGAACGACGGGCCGATCCAGGACTGGCAACTCGCCGACGGCGACGTCATCAGGGTCGGACACTCGGAGATCACCGTCCGGTTCGACTAGCCTCGACACGGATGACCCCCGGAACCACCGGGGGCGGCCACACGTTGTCCGAGGTGAATCGGCGGGCGAGGGGAGGACGGCACCAGTGCAGGGACTCGTTCTGCAGCTCTCGCGCGGCCTGTTGTTGGCGCTGTTGTGGCTGTTCATCTACCTCACCCTGCGGGCGCTGAAGACCGACGTCTTCGGCAACGTGGGGATGCGCTCGTCCGGCCGCGGCGAGCGCCGGGGCGGCGTGTTCGGCCGCGGCTCCCGGGCGATCCGGCATCTCGTGGTCACCCAGGGCGCCCTCGCAGGTACCCGGATCACCCTGTCCGAGCAGCCGGTCCTGGTGGGCCGGGCCGACTCGTGCACCCTGGTGATCGACGACGACTACGCCTCCAACCAGCACGCCCGCCTGTCCCCGCACGGCCCCGACTGGTTCCTCGAGGACCTCGGCTCGACCAACGGCACCTATCTGGACAGATCGCGGGTGACGACCCCGGTCAAGGTGGACGCCGGCACGCCGATCCGGATCGGCAAGACCGTGATCGAGCTGCGCACGTGACCCCGGCGCTCGTCTACACCGCGCGCTCACATCTGGGCATGGTGCGGGAGAACAACGAGGACTCGGCCTACGCCGGACCCCGGCTGTTGGCCCTCGCCGACGGCATGGGCGGCCACGCCGCGGGTGAGATCGCCAGCCAGTTCGTCGTGGCGGCGCTGGCGCGGCTCGACGAGGACGAACCGGGGCAGGATCTCACCGGGGCCCTGACCCGCGCGCTGACGGTCGGCAACGAGGCGATCGCCTCCCACGTCGAGGCGTACCCGGAGACCGACGGCATGGGGTGCACGGCCACCGCGCTGCTGTTCGACGGACGCCGCATGGGCCTGCTCCACGTGGGTGATTCCCGGGCCTACCTGCTGCGCGACGGGACGCTGACCCAGATCACCAAAGACGACACCTTCGTCCAGTCCCTCGTCGACCGCGGGGAGCTCTCCGCCGACGAGGCCCACACCCATCCGCGACGCTCGCTCATCCTCAAGGCGCTGACCGGGGAGCCGGTGGAGCCGACCGCCGTCATCCGCGAGGCGCGGGTCGGCGACCGCTACCTGCTCTGCTCCGACGGCCTGTCCGACCCGGTGAGCACCGAGACGATCGCCGAGACGCTGGCCACCGGCACCGTCGAGGAGGCCGCGGACCGGCTGGTCCAGCTGGCGTTGCGCTCGGGCGGGCCGGACAACATCACGGTCGTCCTGGCCGACGTCCTGGACTCCCCGCGCGACGCGCCGGTCATCCCCGTGGTGGTAGGCGCGGCGTCGGGCGACGAGCCGGGCCAGATCGACCCCGCCGCCGACCCCTACTCCGACACCGCGGCCGGTAAGGCCGCCGCGTTCTCACGCGCCCAGGTCGCCTCACGCGGGGGAGCCGCCGGCACGTCCGGGGCCGCCGGCGCCTCGGGTGACGGGCGTGGGAACGGATCCGACGACGACGACGAGGTCGACGCCGCCCCACCGCGCGGCAGCAGATGGCGTTTCGCCCTGAGCGTCGTCGGGGTGCTCGTACTGCTGGCCGGGATCGTGGGCGTGTCCGCGCTGCTCGTCCGCAGCAACTACTTCGTCACCGAATCGGACAGCCAGGTCGTGGTGAAGAGGGGCATCTCCGGGGAGGTCTTCGGCATCTCGTTGGCCTCGGTCATCCAGGTGGGGTGCCTGACCCGCGAGGGCGACCTGACCATGCACTCCCCCGATGCCATCCCCGCCGGGTGCGACGTGTTCACCCTCGGGGATCTCCGCGAACCCGCCCGGGAGACGGTCCGCGCCGGACTGCCGTCGGGCAGCCTCGCCGAGGCGGGCGCCCAGGTCTCCCGGCTCACGGAGGACAACCTCCTGCCGCCGTGCGAACCTCGTGAGCAGCAGGAGCGCCCGCGCGAGCAGACCTCGTCGTCGTCCTCTCCCACCGCGTCGCCCTCTAACACGGGTTCCCCCGCACCCACCGGGTCGCCGTCGCCCGGCGAGCCCGCCCCCACGGACGAACCGGCGACTCCCCCCTCCCCCACGACCCCCGCACCCGTGCCCGGGGAGACCTGCCGGGCGGTGAGCTGACCCATGCCCTCACCCGCATCAGCCTCACCATCGTCGGCCTCACCCGCATCCGACCCCCGCGGCCGGGCGGTGCCCGACAGCCCGCGCCGGGGCAAGGAACTCGTCCTGCTCATCGCCGCCGCGGTGATCGTCGGTTTCTCACTCCTGCTGGTCCAACTCGCCCAGGAGCAGGAACTGTCCCTGGCGCTGCTGTGGATCACCCTGGCGTTCCTCGGTCTCGCCGGCGGCGCCCACCTGCTCATCCGCTGGCTCGCCCCCTACGCCGACCCGGTGTTGCTGCCGGGCGTCGCCCTGCTCAACGGGCTGGGACTGGTGCTCATCTACCGGCTCGACCTGTCGTACGCGGCCAACGCCGCGGCGAGCGGCAACGACCCGCCCGGCATGGACGTCACCCGGCAGCTGCTGTGGACGTTCCTCGGCCTGACCGTGATGGCGGCCGTGCTGTACTTCCTGCGCGACCACCGCGTCCTGGCCCGGTACGGCTACACGATGGGATTCGCCGGCCTCGCACTGCTGGCGATCCCGGCGCTGCTCCCCTCCCGGTTCTCCGAGATCAACGGCGCCAAGAACTGGATCATCCTGCCCGGGTTCACCATCCAGCCCGGCGAGTTCGCCAAGATCCTGCTCATCATCTTCTTCGCCTCGATCCTGGTGGAGAAGCGCGAGCTGTTCACCACCGCCGGCAAGCGCGTGCTGGGCGTGGACCTGCCGCGCGCCCGCGACCTCGGGCCGATCATCGTGGCCTGGTTCCTGTCCCTGGGCGTGCTGGTGTTCAACACCGACCTCGGCATGGCCCTCCTGCTCTTTGCCACCGTGCTCACGCTGCTGTACGTGGCCACCGAGCGGGTGAGCTGGCTGCTCATCGGCGTGGTCCTGGTCGCCGTGGGCGGCGTGCTGGCCTACGCACTGTTCGGGCACGTTCGCGTGCGGTTCCAGATCTGGCAGGACCCCTTCGCGTTCTTCGACACCGGCGGCTACCAGAGTTCGCAGGCCCTGTTCGGCCTCGCCTCCGGCGGCATGGGCGGCACCGGTCTCGGCAACGGGCGACCCGACCAGGTGCCGTTCGCGAACACCGACTTCATCACCTCCACCATCGGCGAGGAACTGGGCCTGATCGGCCTCGCCGCGGTGCTGATGGTCTACGCGATCCTCATCCTCCGCGGCATCCGGGTGGGGCTGACCATCCGCGACAGCTTCGGCAAGCTCGTCGCCGTGGGCCTGGCGTCCACCATGGCCATCCAGATGTTCGTCGTGGTCGGCGGCGTCTCCACCCTCATCCCCCTCACCGGCCTGACCCTGCCGTTCATGGCCTACGGGGGCTCCAGCCTGTTGGCGAACTACGCACTGGTCGCCATCCTGCTGCGCCTGTCCCACGACGCGCGCCGGCCGCTGCCCACCCCACGTCAGGCACCGGCGCTGGCAGAGGCCGCCACCGGCATGATGCGGGCGCCCAAGCTGCGCGCGCCGGGCCGGAGGAACGGGTGAGCGCCGCGTGAACACCGCCATCCGACGGGTCGCGATCGCCGCCATGGTCATGGTGGTGGCGCTGCTGTTGCAACTGACCTGGGTCCAGGTCTTCCGCGCCGACGAGCTCCGTGCCGACCCCCGCAACACGCGGATGCTCCTCGACGAGTACTCCCGCCAGCGCGGCCAGATCACCGCCGGCGGACGGGTGCTGGCCATGTCCCTGCCGTCGGAAGGACGCTTCGAGTTCCAGCGCACCTACCCCACCGACCCTGTCGTCTTCGGCCCCACCGTCGGCTACTACTCGCTGCAGTTCGCCACCGCCGGGGTCGAGCAGACCCAGGACGCCTTCCTCAACGGCTCCGACCCGAGACTGCTGTCCCAACGGATCACCGGTCTGATCTCGGGCCGCACCCCGCAGGGCGGCTCGGTGGAGCTCACCCTGGACCCCACGGGCCAGGAGGTCGCCTACGAGGCCCTGCGGCGCGGCGCGGGCCAGGGGCCGTTCGTGGGCTCCGTCGCCGCCGTCCGCCCCTCCACCGGTGAGGTGCTCGCACTGGCCTCCAGCCCGTCCTTCGACCCGGGCGCCCTGTCCAGCCTGGACCCGGAGGTCCGCGCGCAGGAGATGGCGCGCATCGAGCAGAGCTCGGACCGGCCGCTGCTCAACCACGCCACCCAGCAGTCCCTCCCGCCCGGCTCCACGATGAAGGTCATCACCACCGCGGCCGCGCTCGAGCAGGGCATGGGGCCCGAGACCCCCGTCTCCGGCGCCGACCGCACCCTGCTACCGGGCACGTCCACCTACCTGGAGAACTACGCCGGCCAGACCTGTGGCGGCAGCACCGTCACCCTGCGCACGGCCCTCGAGAGGTCCTGCAACGTGCCCTTCGTCGAGCTGAGCCAGGAGATCGGCGCGGAGGCCTTCACCGAGATGGCGGAGAAGTTCGGCGTCGACGGCACCGCCCCGGATGACTTCGGCATCCCGGTCGCACCGTCGGGCCTGGGGCAGATGGAGGACGACGCCCAGCTGGCGATGAGTTCCATCGGGCAGAGCGACGTCCGGATGACGACCCTGCAGAACGCCATGGTGGCCGCGACCGTCTCCAACGGCGGGGTCCGCATGGAACCGCAACTCATCAAGACCCTGACGGCGCCCGATCTCTCCGTCGTCCAGGGCTTCACGCCCCGCGACGCCGCCCGCGCCCTCACCGACGAGCAGGCCGGCACACTCACCGAGATGATGGTCGCCGCCGAACAGGGCGCCGGGGGCGGCTTGCCCGGGGTCACCGTGGCCTCCAAGACCGGCACCGCCGAGCACGGCGTGGACTCCTCCGAGTCCATCCCCTACACCTGGTACATCGCGTTCGTCCCCGGCCGTGACGTGGCGGTGGCCGTGGCGATCGAGTCCGGGCCCGGGGTCGATCGCAGCACCGTCGGGTCCACCTACGCCGCACCCATCGGTCGCGAGGTCCTGGGCGCGCTGCTGGGAGGGACGCCGTGAGTCTGAACTCCGGCGCGGTCCTGTCCGGCCGCTATCGCCTCCTGCGCCTCATCGCCACCGGCGGTATGGGGCAGGTGTGGGAGGCCGACGACGGCGTCCTCGACCGCCACGTCGCCGTGAAGGTGCTCAAGGCCGAGTACTCCTCCGACCCCGAGTTCGTCGAGCGCTTCCGGTCCGAGGCCAAGGTCACCGCGAGGATCTCCCACCCCGGGATCGCCACCGTCTACGACTACGGGCAGATCGACGACCCCGCCTCCGGGAACCCGCTGTCCTACCTGGTCATGGAACTCGTGGTGGGCGAGCCGCTCTCGGACGTCCTGGCCCGCGAGGGCACGCTGCCGATGCGGCACACCCTCGACATGCTCGAGCAGACCGGCCGCGCCCTCAACGCCGCCCACGCCATCGGCCTGGTCCACCGCGACGTCAAGCCGGGCAACATCCTCATCACGCCCGCCGGGCAGGTGAAGCTCACCGACTTCGGGATCGCCAAGTCGATGGGCGCGTCCGCCGTCACGCAGACCGGGATGGTCGTGGGCACCGCCCAGTACATCGCGCCCGAGCAGGCCATGGGCAACGAGACGTCCCCGGCCGGGGACGTCTACTCGCTCGGCGTGGTGGGTTACGAGTGCCTGGCCGGTCGACGGCCGTTCGTCGCCGACTCGCCGGTCTCGGTGGCGATGATGCACGTCCGCGACACCCCGCCGCCGCTCCCGGACTCGGTGCCCGGACCGGTCCGACGCGTCCTCGCCGAGGCCATGGCCAAGGACCCCGGTCGGCGCTACCCGGACGGCGAGGCCTTCGCCGAGGCGATCGCCGACCTCCGGGCCGGACGCGACCCGCGTCTCCCGGGCGCGTTCATGGCCGCCGGCGCCGCCGCGGGGGCTGCCGCAGCGGCCACCGGTGCCACCGCCGCGACCACGGTCCTGCCCGATGACGACCCGGGCGGCGTGTACCGGACCGGGGGTTCGCCCGACCCGACGCGCGCCTACACCCGCACCCACCCCGGCACCGCCGGACAGCCGCGCACCGAGGGATCGCGGCCGGCACGCCCGGCGCCGGCGGCACGACCGCAGCCCGCGCCCGCCGCGACCCGGCGTCAGCCCGCCCCACCGGTCACCTCGCGGCCCCCCCGCCGCGGCCGCGGCGGCTCCGGCTGCGTGGGCTGGTTCCTCGTGGTGTTCGTCCTTGTGGCGGCGCTGGCGGTCGCGGCCGTCATCGCCCTGTCCAACGTCGGGGTCTTCGGCCCGGGCGGGATCTTCGGCCGGACCACCCCCACGACGCCGCCGTCCACCGCCCCCGTGACGACCACCACCACGCAGGCGCCCGCCCCGGCGCCCGAACCGCCGCCGACCCCGACGCCGACCCCCGAACCCGCGCCGTCACCGACCGCGGTTCCGCCGGCACCCGACCTGCAGGACATGCTGGACTCCCTCACCTCGGAGTTCAGCTCGCTGATCCCGCCCGAGGGGCAGCCCGGTGGGGGCCAGGGGCAAGGTCAGGACGAGGCGCAGGGCCAGGACGAGGGGCAGGGACAGGGCCGAGGCCAGGACCAGGCGCAGGGCCAGGCCCGGGGCGCGGCCGGTGACGCCGTGCCCGTTCCCGCCCGGTGGGCAGGTGTCGACGGATGACCACACCATCCGTCCTGGCCGGGCGCTACGAGATCGGTGAGCCCCTCGGATACGGCGGCATGTCCGAGGTCCGTCGCGGGCGCGACACGGTCCTCGGCCGGGACGTGGCCGTCAAGATCATGCGCCCGGAACTGGCCCGCGACGAGACCTTCTACCAGCGCTTCCGTCGGGAGGCCCAGAACTCGGCGTCGCTGAACCATCCGTCGATCGTGGCGATCTACGACCAGGGGGAGGAGCACACCGCCGACGGTTCGCTGCCCTACATCGTGATGGAGGTGGTCGAGGGCGACACCCTCCGCGACATCGTCAGAATGGACGGCCCCATGGAGGTCGAGCGTGCCCTCGGCGTGATGGCCGATGTCTGCGGTGCGCTGGACTTCTCCCACAAGAAGGGCATCGTCCACCGCGACGTCAAGCCGGCGAACATCATGATCTCGCGCGACGGCGCGGTCAAGGTCATGGACTTCGGCATCGCGCGCGCCCTCAGTGACTCCAGCTCGACCCTCACCAACACCTCGTCCGTCCTCGGCACCGCCCAGTACCTCAGCCCCGAGCAGGCGCGCGGCGAGACCGTGGACGCCCGCTCCGATCTGTACTCCGCGGGCTGCGTGCTTTACGAGATGGTCGCCGGCGTACCGCCGTTCACCGGCGAGTCCCCCGTGGCGGTGGCCTATCAGCACGTCCGCGAATCCCCCGCGCCGCCGTCCGCGGTCAACCCGGAGGTGAGCCGCTACGTCGACGCGGTGGTCATGCAGGCGATGGCCAAGAACCCCGAGAACAGGTACACCTCCGCGGGGGAGATGCGCACCGACCTGCTCACGGTGCTCACCGGCGGCCGCCCGGCGGCGCCCCTGGTGCTGACCGACGACGAGCTCGACGACGACCAGCGCCCCGACGCCCCCCACGGGTTCACCGGCGCGGGATACGGAACCGGCGCGTCCCGCTGGTCACCCGGTGATGCGCCCACCGAGGCACACGACCTGCCGGAGCTGGCCGGTCGTGCCGCCGGCGCGGGTGCTCCTGCTGGCGCAGCCGGTGCCGGTGCCGGTGCCGGTGCCACAGTCGCGCGTCCCGCCTCCCATCGCGGCGACACCCGACGCGACGACGCTCGTCGCAGGCCACGCGCGGTGGCCATCGCGCTCGCCGCCCTGCTGGTGCTGGGAGGGATCGCGACGGTGTCGATCCTGGCGACCTCTGGCGACCGCGGCGGTGTCGCGCAGCAGCAGGAGGTCACCGTCCCCGAGGTCGCCCAGCGGCCGGTCGCCGAGGTCGTCGAGGAACTCACCTCGATCGGGCTCGAACCCGTGCAGACAGCGGCGCCGCACCCCCAGATCCCCGAGGGTCACGTGATCTCGTCCGACCCCATCGCCGGCAAGCGTCTCGCGGTGGGCTCGGAGATCAGCCTGGTGGTCTCGACCGGCAAACCCATCCTCTCGGTGCCCAACGTGATGGGGATGTCTCCTACCGATGCCCGGCTGGCCCTCGAGGAGGCCGGGTTCCAGGTGGTCCCGGAGAACGAGGCCCGGCCGTCGACACCCGAGGACCAGGACAAGGTCGTCGCCACCGAGCCCGGACCGGGTGCACAGGTGCCCTCCGACCGGCCGGTCCGGCTGACGGTGGGCTCCGGCCCCGAACAGCTCGCCGTGCCCGATGTCGTGGGTCAGTCCGCCGACCCGGCCCGCGCGACCCTCGAGGCGGCCGGCTTCCGGGTGGACACCCAGCGGGTCGACGGCACCGCGCCCGAGGGCCAGGTCGTGGGCCAGTCCACGGCCGCGGGCCAGACCCAGCTCAAGGGCGCGACCATCACGCTTCAGGTCTCCGCCGGGAACCGGTTCGTTATGCCCAACATCGTCGGCGACACCGTGGAGGAGGCCCTCGGCAAGCTCGAGCGGGCCGGCTGGCGTGGCGACCGCGGGCAGCTGGTGGAGCTCCCGCAGAACGACCCCGACCTCAGCCGGGTGGGCCAGATCTGGTCGCAGCAGCCGCCCGTGGGCGAGGCCGGCGTCAACGACCAGGTCGTCGTCCGGGTGATCCGGTTCGGGCTGGTGCCCGGCCCGGGCTGACCGGGCGAGCTGACCAGCCGGTCAGGCCAGGGCGGCGCCGCGGGTCCGGTCGAGCTCGGATTCCAACCGCACGACCAGTGTCTCCGACGGCCGCTCGCCGCACAGCCCCAGCCAGTTGGCGAGCATCCGGTGCCCTCCGTCGCTCATCACCGATTCGGGGTGGAACTGCACCCCGTGGACGGGCATCTCGCGGTGACGCATCGCCATGACCAGGCCCGAACCGGTCCACGCGGTGGGAACCAGTTCGTGCGGGATCGTCTCCGGCAGGACCGTCAACGAGTGGTAGCGCGTGGCCGTGAACGGGCTGGGGATACCGGCGAGGACTCCCGAGTCGTCGTGCGTGACCTGACTGGTCTTGCCGTGCATGAGCTCGGCGGCCCGGTCGACCGTCGCGCCGAAGGCCTCCCCGATCGCCTGGTGGCCCAGGCACACTCCCAGCACCGGGACGCCCGCGTGTCCACAGACCCCGATCAGCGGGATCGTGGCCCCCGCCCTGTCCGGCGTTCCGGGACCCGGGCTGAGCAGGACTCCGTCGTACCCGCTGACCACGCTCTCCAGCCCGGCCACGTCATAGCGACCGTCCGGGCCGGCGAGCCTGGGGTCGTCGTTCCGCCACACGTCGCACTCCGCGCCCAACTGGCCCAGGTACTGGACGAGGTTGTAGACGAAGCTGTCGTAGTTGTCGACGACGAGGATGCGCATAGACGCAGCGTACTGCCGTCGCACGGGTGAGCGTCGGGGGCGGGCTTGGTAGAGTGGCCCCGACATCCCCCACCAGTTCGAGGACTCCATGCCCAAGTCAAAGGTCCGGTCCAAGACCGAGTACACCGACGCGGCCGTCAGCCGCACCCCCGTCAAGGTCAAGGGGACCCCGACCGCGCGGTGGTACCTGGTGCTCATGCTCGCGCTGATGATCCTGGGGCTGCTCTGGCTGGTGACGTATTACATCGCCGGTGAGCGGATCCCGTTCATGGCCTCTCTCGAGACGTGGCAGAACTTCGCGATCGGTTTCGGCCTCGCGGTCGTGGGACTCCTCATGACCATGAACTGGCGCTAGCCGGCCCGCCCGGCCGCACTCCCCGGGCACGTTCCGCCTGTTCCACAGGTTTATCCACAGGTCACCCCCCGCCCGACGCGGGGGGTGACCTGCATTTTCTCTGAGAACGCTGCATCCATGCAGGTCACGGGGCTCTGGTGAGGTAAAGAGGGGTCTCGACCCGCCTTTTCCACACCCCTCACACGCTGTGGAGAACTTCCTCCACACTGGGGATAACGCCTATGTGTTGACGATGCCGACGACGCCGCAGGTCGGGACCGCGTCGACTCGAACGGCAGTCGAACTCCACCCGTGTTATTCATCCACAGTGTGGATAGCGCCTGTGGATAGGGGAGGATGTCCGGCATGAGTGGTGACGCCGTGTCGGGAGCCGGTCCGCGGGCGGCGTCGTGGTCACCCGGGGCCCTGTGGCCGGGCGTGCAGATCCTGCTCGGGGTGGCCCTGGTGGTGATCGGCCTGCAGCGGCAGGATCCGCTCGCACTGCTGCTCACCGGCCCGGCGGCGCTGTTCCTCACCCTGTCGGGTGTGTCCCACCTGGTCCGGCGGCCCCGACTCGAGGTGGTGGACGGGCAGTTGGCGATCAAGAGGCTCCGCCGCGTGGACTTCGTCCCGCGGTCCGAGGTGGTGGAGGTCCGCCCGCTGGGGGTCTCCCGATGGGGGGCGCGGCAGCACCTGCTGCGACTCGAGTACACGGACGAGCGGGGTCGCGAACGACTGGACGTGTTCACCCGGCTCGATCTGGGGGCGGATCCACGGGACGTGGTCGACGCGCTGCACCGTCTGGGATTCGGGGCGGTCGGCGACGGCCGGTGAGGGTCAGACCGCTCCCGGCGGACGACGCGGGGGTCGGACGATGTGGGGGTCGACCGACGCGGGTCAGACGCCGGTGGGAATCAGCGGGTGACGAGGAACCCGAACGTCATGGTGTCGGCCGCGAACCACCCGGCGGCGCCGACCGACCCGACCACGACGAGGAAGCCGGCCCACGAGACGACCTGGCGGCCCGTGCGGCCCACGCGCCGCGGCATCCGGCGTGGCACCACCACCAGGGCGAACGCGGCGACGGCGCCGGCCGCGAGCCCGCCCAGATGGGCCGCGAGCGAGATGCCGGGCACGAGGAAGCTCACGCCGACGTTGAGGACGAGCAACACCCCGATCCCCCTGACGTCGAGGCGCATCGACATCGCCACGATCGCGTACGCGCCCATCAGGCCGAAGATCGCCCCGGAAGCGCCGGCCGTGAGGGCGCCCTGGCCGTAGAACATCACGGCCACCGACCCGCCCAGCGCCGAGCCCAGGTAGAGGGCGAGGAAGCGGACGTGCCCGATGCTGCGCTCGATCCCCAGTCCGAGGATCCACAACATGTACATGTTGAGCAGCAGGTGCATCGGGCCGAAGTGCTGGAACGCCGAGGTGAGCAGACGCCACCACTCGTCCCGGGCCGCCACCAGCGGCGGGAAGAGCGCCGTGGCCTCGAACAACGGCGACGCGTTGTTGGTCAGGAAGCTGCGCGCCTGCACGACGGTGGCGGCGTAGACGGCCAGGTTGGCGGTGATGATCCACGCCGTGACCGGCTGGAGGCGGAAGAATCTCGCGACCGCGCCACCGCGTCGGGTCTGGGTGCTCATGTCTCCCGGTTATCCGTGCTGCGTCTCGTTCGTGCGGTGTCCCGTCCCCGCCCTGTCCCTGCCGCGTGCCGGCCCTGCCGCGCTGCGGATAGACCGGCGGCGCGGGTCCGGGAGTCCGGAACCCGCGCCGCCGGTCGACCGGGACCGCTCGGTCAGGAGATCTCGATCGACTCGATGACGACGTCGTCGGTCGGCCGGTCCATCGCACCGGTCTTGGTGGTCGCGATGGCGTCCACGACCTTGCGCGACTCCTCGTCGGCGACCTTGCCGAAGATCGTGTGGCGGTTGTTCAGGTGCGGCGTGGCGCCGACGGTGATGAAGAACTGCGAACCGTTGGTGCCCGGGCCGGCGTTGGCCATGGCCAGCAGGTAGGGCTCGGAGAACTGCAGCTCCGGGTGGAACTCGTCCTTGAACTGGTAGCCCGGTCCGCCCCGGCCGGTGCCGGTGGGGTCGCCGCCCTGGATCATGAACCCGGAGATGACGCGGTGGAAGATCGAGCCGTCGTAGAACGGTCCGCTCTTCTCACCCTTGGCGTTGGCCTGGGAGTAGTCCTTGGAGCCGTCGGCGAGACCGACGAAGTTCGAGACCGTCTCCGGGGCGTGGTTGCCGTACAGCTCGATGACGATGTCACCACGGTTGGTGTGGATGGTTGCCTTCTGCGTTGCGATGCTCACGCCACCCATCCTGCCACGCCGCAGGGACCGATGTCGGCGAGGTGGTGGTCGGTGTCGGGCCGCTGTGCCACCATCTACCCATGAGCAAACGAAGCGATCGCGCCGACGAGCGTAAGGCCGTCAAGCAGGCGCAAAAGGACCTGGACAAGGCCGGCACCGCCGCCCGGAAGGCGTTCGACCTCAAGGACCCCCGCTTCCTGGGCGAGGCAGCAGTCGCCGCCACCCGTGGACCGGTCGGCCTGGCCCTCTTCGGTGCCAGCCGCGGCATCCAGGTGATCCGGGATCGTCGCGCCGAGCAGGCCGAGCTCCTGGGCGATCTCGCCGCGGACGCGAGGCAGCACGCCTCCGCGCTGCGCGAGCAGACGTCGGCTCTGGCCACGCCGCCCCAGAAGCGCAACCCGCTGCGCCGCTTCGCGCCGCTGTGGATCGTGGGCCTCGCCGGCGGCGCCGCCGTCGCGGGTGCCACGGCCTATTTCCTTCGTGGCCAGGGCTCGCCCACCTCGCCGTCCGCGCCCACCCCGACCCCCGCCCCGCCGCGGACCCCCACCCCGGCCGAGGCGGCCGCCGAGGGGCGCGACCAGGCGACCGGCTCGGCGCCCGCGGCCACGACCGGCCCCGGCGTGACGGGTGACCCCGTGGGTTCGGAGACCGGTGAGGACCTGACGATCGAGTCCGCCGATCCCGAGGGGCCCTCGGACCAGTCCGCCGACACCTCCCCCGCCGCGGGCAGCGCGGTACCCGGTCCGGCGGCCGGGTCCGCACCGCAGCCCTCGGACGACCAGCCGGTCGGCGAGGCGTCCACGGACGGGACCGCGACCGACAAGTGATCGACCGGGACCCGATCCCCGACGGCTCCACAGCCGACGACACCGCCCTCGACGACACCGCACTCGAGGTCATCGCGTCGAGCCTGCCCGAACTGGGTCCCCTGGACGTCCACGCGCTGTACAAACTGCGTGTGGACGTCTTCGTCGCGGAACAGGACTGCCCGTACGCCGAGATCGACGACGTCGACGCCGATCCCGGCACGATTCACCTGCTGGCCCGTGCACCGGACGGCGCGGTCGTCGCGACACTGCGGGTGTTCGGATCGGACGCGGGCGACGGGGTCATGCACATCGGACGTGTCTGCACGACGCCCGCCTGGCGGGGTCGGGGCATCGCGGCGCGGCTGATCCGCCGGGGGCTCGGGCTGTGCCGGGACCGGCCCGTGGAGATCGGGGCCCAGGCCTACCTGGAGAGGTGGTACGAGCAGTTCGGATTCGCGCGGTGCGGGCCGGACTATCTCGATGGGCGGATCCCCCATCTCCCCATGCGGCGCGACCTCCTAGAATGAGACCCGGCTCACCCCCTTCGATCCCTCCCGAGGACACACATGACGTCTGACGCTCCCTCCGGCTCGCTGGTCAAGGCTCTCCTCCCGGAGAGCGAGATGCCGACGCACTGGTACAACATCCAGGCCGATCTCCCCGAGCCCATGGCACCGCACCTGCACCCGGGGACCAAGGAGCCGCTCGGTCCCGAGGACCTCGCCCCGCTGTTCCCGATGTCGCTCATCGAGCAGGAGGTCACGCCGGAGCGCTACATCGAGATCCCCGAGGCGGTGCAGGAGATCTACCGGCTGTGGCGGCCGTCGCCCCTGATCCGTGCCCGCCGCCTGGAGAAGTCGCTCGGCACGTCGGCGCGGATCTACTACAAATACGAGGGCACCAGCCCGGTCGGCTCGCACAAGCCCAACACCGCGGTCGCCCAGGCCTACTACAACGCCGCCGAGGGCATCACCAAGCTCACCACCGAGACCGGCGCCGGCCAGTGGGGCGCCTCTCTGGCGTTCGCCGGTCAGGCCTTCGGCATCGAGGTGGAGGTGTGGCAGGTCAAGGCCTCGTTCGAGTCCAAGCCGTACCGCCGGATGCTCATGGAGACCTTCGGCGCCTCGGTCCACCCGAGCCCGTCGGACCTGACCGAGGCGGGACGCTCGTTCCTGGCCAAGGACCCCGACACCCCCGGTTCGCTCGGCATGGCGGTCTCCGAGGCCGTCGAGGTGGCCGCCGGCGACCCCGAGGCCCGCTACTCACTGGGGTCGGTGCTCAACCACGTGTGTCTGCACCAGACCGTGATCGGTGAGGAGGCCCTCAAGCAGCTGGGCATGTTCGGCGAGGACGCGCCCGACTACGTGTACGGCTGCGCCGGTGGCGGCTCCAACCTCGCCGGGTTGGCCTTCCCGTTCATCCGCGAGAACCTCGCCGGTGCCCGGACGCAGATCATCGCCGTCGAGCCCACGGCGTGTCCGTCGCTGACCGAGGGCGAGTTCCGGTACGACCATGGTGACGTCGCCGGCCTGACCCCTCTGATGAAGATGTACACCCTCGGTCAGGACTTCGTCCCGGACCCCATCCATTCCGGTGGCCTGCGCTACCACGGCATGGCGCCGCTGGTCAGCCACGTCAAGCACCTGGGCCTGCTCGATTCCATGGCGGTGGAGCAGAACGTCGCGTTCGCCGCGGGCGTGGAGTTCGCCAAGGCGGAGGGCATCGTCCCCGCACCCGAGTCGACGCACGCCCTCGCAGGTGCGATGGCCAAGGCCCGCGAGCACACCGGTGAGGCAGGCACCGGACCGTCGATCGTGATCGGCCTCTCCGGTCACGGCTTCCTCGACCTCCCCGCGTACGAGTCCTTCATCCGCGGTGAGATGGGCTGACGCCTCCGCAGACCCCCCGACCGTTCCACACCCTCGATCACAGGAGCCCCCTATGACCAAGACCATCGACTTCACCGACCGCGTCGCGATCATCACCGGCGCCGGCGGCGGCCTCGGCCGCGCCTACGCGCTCGCGCTGGCCGAGCGTGGCGCCAAGGTCGTCGTCAATGACCTGGGCGGCGACGTCCACGGCGAAGGTGGCACCCCCTCCCTGGCGCAGCAGGTCGTCGACGAGATCACGGCCGCCGGTGGCGAGGCCATCGTCGACGGCAACGACATCACCGACGAGGCCGCCGTCGCGTCCCTCGTGTCGACGGTGATCGACAAGTGGGGCCGCATCGACGTGCTCATCAACAACGCCGGCATCCTGCGTGACAAGTCGTTCGCCAAGATGGAGATGGACGACTTCCGCAAGGTCGTCGAGGTGCATCTCATGGGCTCGGTCAACTGCACCAAGGCCGTGTGGCCGCACATGGCCGAGGCGGGCTACGGGCGCATCCTCATGACCGCCTCCACCTCCGGGATCTACGGCAACTTCGGCCAGGCCAACTACGGGGCCGCCAAGTCCGGGCTCGTCGGCCTGATGAACGTCCTGGCGATCGAGGGCGCCAAGAAGAACATCAAGGTCAACGCGATCGCCCCCACCGCGGCCACGCGGATGACCGAGGATCTGCTGCCGCAGCGGGTGCTCGACATCATGGGCCCGGAGACCATCGCCCCCGGCGCCCTGTTCATGGTTAGCGAGGACGCCCCCACCAAGACCATCCTCGGTGCCGGCGCCGGCGTGTTCGCCGTGTCCCAGATGGTCGAGTCGCGGGGCGTCTACCTCCCCGACGACGCGCGCACCCCCGAGGTCGTCGCGGAGCGCTGGAACGAGATCGCGGACGTCACCGACGCCAACCCCCTGGAGTCGGCTTTCGAGCAGACCTCCAAGTACGCCGCGCTCGCCGCCCGCGAGCTGGGCCTGCACCTGGAGAGCTGAGGAAGGGCCGCCGCCGCGACACCCCGCCACCCCGGCACCCGCCGGAGCCCCCGCCGTCGAGAAGAGCGCTGGGCGGCGCGGCCAGCGCGGGCGGGGCGAGCGGGGGTCACTCCTGGTCGGCGAACTGGGTTTCGTAGAGCTCCGCGTAGCGACCGCCGGCGGCGAGGAGCTCGGCGTGCGTGCCCGACTCGACCACCCGGCCGGCCTCGAGGACGAGGATCGTGTCGGCGGCGCGCACCGTCGACAGCCGGTGGGCGATCACCAACGACGTGCGATCGGCCATCGCCTCGCTCAGCGCCTCCTGGACGGCGGACTCGTTGGTGGAGTCCAACGCACTGGTGGCCTCGTCCAGCACCACCACCGACGGGGCGGCGATGAGCAGCCGCGCGATCGTCAGTCGCTGACGCTCACCTCCCGACAGCCGGTAGCCGCGATCACCGATGACGGTGTCGAGACCGTCCGGCAGCGACCGCACGAGATCCTCGAGCCGGGCCCGGCGCAGCGCGTCCCAGACGAGGTCATCGGAGACCTCCGGCCGCGCGAAGGTGAGGTTGGAGCGGATCGTGTCGTGGAAGAGGTGGCCGTCCTGCGTGACCATACCCACCGTGCGCCGCAGCGACGACGAGGTGACCCGACGCACGTCGAGTCCCGACACCCGCACCGCACCCGAGTCGACGTCGTACAGCCGCGGCAGCAGGGAGGCGATCGTGGACTTGCCCGCGCCGGACGACCCGACCAAGGCGATCATCTGTCCCGGTTCGGCGCGGAAGGAGATCCCGTGCAGGACCTCCTGGCCGCCGCGGGTGTCGAGGACCGCGACCTCCTCGAGCGAGGCGAGGGAGACCTTGTCCGCCGAGGGATAGGAGAACGTGACGTCGTCGAACTCGATGGTCGCCGGGCCCTCCGGGATGGCGACGGCGTCAGGGGCGTCGGAGATGAGCGGTTCCAGGTCGAGGACCTCGAAGACCCGCTCGAAGCTGACGATGGCCGTGACGATGTCCATCGGCGCGTTGGCCAGGGAGGTCAACGGGCCGTACAGGCGGGTGAGGAGCAGCGCGAGGGCCACGACGGACCCGGCGTCGAGGGCGCCGTTGAGTGCGAACCACCCGCCGAGCCCGTAGACGAGCGCCAGCGCCAGCGTGGACACCAGGGTCAGCGAGTTCATGAACACACTCATGAGCAGCGCGGTTCGCACGCCGATGCCGCGGACCCGGCCCGCGCGGGCGGAGAACTCCGCCGACTCCGTCTCAGGACGTCCGAAGAGCTTGACCAGGGTCGCGCCGCCGGCGTTGAACCGCTCGGTCATCTGGTCGTTCATCGACGCGTTGAGATCCGAGGCCTCGCGGCGGAGCCGCGCGAGCCGCTTGCCCACGTAGCGGGCCGGGAACAGGAAGATCGGCAGCAGCAGGACGGACAGGACGGTGAGCTGCCAGTTGATACCGGCCATCACGGCCAACGTGAGTACGAGCTGCACCAGGTTCGACACGACCCCGGACAGCGTGTCCGAGAACGCGCGCTGGGCGCCCATCACGTCGTTGTTGAGGCGACTGACCAGCGCGCCGGTGCGGGTGCGCATGAAGAAGGCGACCGGCATCGTCTGGACGTGGTCGAACACCGCGCGGCGCAGGTCGAGGATGAGGCCCTCCCCGATCCGAGCGGACCACAACCGGGTGACGACGGCGACGATCGCCTCGATGATCCCGATCGCGGCGATGGCGAGCGCGAGGCCGAAGACCACCCTGACGGGCGAGGCCTCGACGATCGCGGTGACCACGCGGCCGGCGAGTAACGGCGTCGCCACGGCGAGGGTGGCCCCGAAGACGGAGAGCACCAGGAAGAAGACGATCCGCCGGGTGTGCGGGCGGGCGAACTGCCCGATCCTGTGGAAGTTCTCGCGGGTGAAGACACTGCGGTCCAGCGCGATGTTGTTGTTCTCGGCCCGCATGAGCGTCCGCATGGCGGCCTGCTGCATCGTCACGTAGCGGTACTCCTCCCGCGTCGGAGGGGGGCCCCGACGACCGTTCGGTACAACCCGGCACGGGGCCCACGTATTCCGGCCCGGGTCTGCGGCGGCGGACCTCGTCGTCGTCGTCCCGATCCCGTCTTTGGACAAAATCTGGGGTGATGTCTAGACACGGCGGGGGATTTTGTCTAACGTCAGGGGCAACACAGTGGCATACGCCACATCCTGTTGACCCGGAGGTCGTCTGCGATGTCCAGCACCGAGCACATCAGCCCCACCGACGGGGCGCCGCACACCCACCACGAGGCGGACGCCGCCGTCGAGCCCTACGCGTGGACCGACGCCAAGCGGTACCTGTGGCTGCTCGGACTCATCCCCGCGATGGGTCTGTTCGTGTCGATGCCGATCGTCGCCGGCCTCAACGCCCTCGGCTGGGGCGTGGCGGCCACCGTCGCCTGGTTCCTCCTGCCCTTCCTCGTCTACGTCGCGATCCCCCTCGGGGACCTGGCGATCGGCGCCGACGGTGAGAACCCGCCCGACGAGGTCATGGACAAGCTCGAGGCCGACCCGTTCTACCGGTGGTGCACATACCTGTACATCCCCTTCCAGTACGCGTCCCTCATCGCGGCCGCCTACCTCTGGTCCGCCGACGACCTGTCGTGGCTGGGCTACGACGGGGGTCTCGGGATCGCCGCCTCGATCGGCGTCGCCTGGACCGTCGCGATCACCGGCGGGATCGGGATCAACACAGCCCACGAGCTCGGGCACAAGATCGCCGGCAGCGAGAAGTGGTTGTCCAAGGTCGCCCTGGCCACCACCGGTTACGGACACTTCTTCATCGAGCACAACCGCGGGCACCACGCCCGTGTCGCCACCCCCGAGGATCCGGCCAGCTCGCGCTTCGGCGAATCGTTCTGGGCCTTCCTCCCGCGCAGTGTGTTCGGGTCGCTGAAGTCGGCCTGGCACCTGGAGTCCGAGCGTCTCGGGCGGCTGGGCAAGAGCCCGTGGACCCTGCGCAACGACAACCTCAACGCCTGGCTCATGACGGTCGTGCTCTTCGGCGGACTCATCGCCGTGTTCGGCTGGGAGATCGCGCCGTGGCTCATCGTGCAGGCCGTCTTCGGCTTCTCGCTGCTGGAGGTCGTCAACTACCTCGAGCACTACGGCCTGCTCCGCCAGAAGACCTCCGCGGGGCGCTACCAGCGCTGCCGCCCGGAGCACTCGTGGAACTCCGACCACCTGGTGACCAACATCTTCCTGTACCACCTGCAGCGTCACTCCGACCACCACGCCAACCCCATGCGTCGCTACCAGGTACTGCGAAGCTTCGAGCAGGCCCCGCAGCTGCCCTCGGGCTACGCCACGATGATGGTCCTGGCCTACGTGCCGCCGCTGTGGCGCAAGGTCATGGACAAGCGCGTCCTGGCCCACTACGACGGCGACATCACCCGCGCCAACATCCAGCCGTCCAAGCGCGAGAAGATCCTCGCCCGGCACGGCGCCGGGTCGACGGCGGTCGCCGAGCAAATCGTGGCGGACACCGACATCGCGACCGATCAGACCTCACCGACCGGTGAGTACGTGTGCCCCAACTGCGGGAACCACTACTCGGAGGCCGCCGGGCTGCCGCGCGAGGGTTTCCCCGCCGGGACCCCGTGGTCGGCCATCCCCGACAGCTGGCGGTGCTCGGACTGCGGCGTCCGCGACAAGGTGGACTTCCTGCCCGTGAAGTGACCCCCGCGTGCGGGGCTCCGATCGGCCCTCCGCCGCCCGGCCCATGGGATCAGGAACAATGGACACCATGCCCCGTCACCGCCCCACAAGTGACCGACGCTCCCCCGGCGATCCCCGCGGGGAGCGTCGGTCCCTGCGCTCCACCGTGTTCGAGGCCATGCACGAGCTGCTGGGCTCGCACGACTGGTCCTCGGTGACCATGTCCGACGTGGCCAAGGCCGCCGGTCTCAGCCGGCAGACCCTGTACAGCACCTTCGGCAACCGTCAGGGACTGGCGCAGGCGTACGCACTCCAACTGTCGGAGACCTTTGCCGGGGAGATCCGCGACTCGATCATCCGCCACCCGGGGCAGATCGAGACCGCGCTCAACGAGGGGATCAACGGGTTCCTCCTGTCGAGCCGGAACGACCCGCTGGTCCGCGCCCTGCTCACCGGCGACATCAAGCCGGACCTGCTGCGCCTCATCACGACCGAGGCCGGGCCGCTCATCGAACGGGCCACCGAGGTGCTCACCCCCGCCCTGTCCGACAGCTGGATGCGCATCGAGGAAGCCCAGGCGCGGCTCGCGGCGTCGATCATCGCCCGGATCGGCATCAGCTTCATCTCGCTGCCGCCCAACGACCCCGACCAGCTGGCGTCGGGCCTCACCGAGGTCATCGCCCCGTACCTCCAGAAGGTCATCCAGGTCGACGTCCAGGGCTGAGCCCCCGGCCCCGCGGGGCCGGGCGCTCTACGCGCCGTCGGCGATGGTCGACCGCGCACCCGGCTGTCCCGGCACCGGGACGCTCGCCTCGAGGAACAGTCCCCGCGCCTCCACGCACAGCCGGTCGCCGGCGTGGATGGTGGCGTGCGTCCACGTCTTGCGGCCGTCGACCTCGTGCACCCAGGCCCGGAACGTCAGCGGCTGGAGCAGCGGCGTGGGCGAGCGATAGTCGATCTCGTAGTGCGCCGTCATCCCGAAGCGGCCACCCCAGTGGTTGGCGAAGCCCATCATGTGGTCGATGACGAGCGCGCTGATCCCCCCGTGGACACATCCCGGCGGGCCCTGGTAGACGGGACCGAGGGTCACCTCCGCCATCACCGACCCGTCATCACAGCCGTGGAACTGCACCGGCGGGGCGATCGGGTTCTCCTGCCCGCCCACCGGGTTCGAGCGACGGGTCCCGGCACCGGTCCACATGTTCTCCAGCCGACGAGAGGGCGTCGGGACTCGCGGTTCCAGCAGATCAGCGACCTCCGCCAGGCGGTCGGCGATGTCCCCGAGCTCGACCTCGGAGTGCGCCAACGCCGCCGTCGCCTCCCGCAACCTGCGCAGTTCGGCCACCGCGCGGTCCAACTCCGGGTCCGCCGGCGGCAGCTCGGGGACGGGGATCGGGTCGAAGGAGTCCCCGAACCGGCTCCGCGCGGCGTCGAGGGAGAACTGGTCCGGATCCAACCCCGGGAGGGGTACTCCCCCGAATCCGGGACTATCGCTCTGTTTGGTCATACTCTTAGAGTATGTCGACACCTGTCAATCCGAAGCCGTTCGATCCCGTTACCTATGGCCCGTGGGCCCTCGTCGTGGGCGGAAGTGAGGGCGTGGGCGCCGAGATCGCGTTCCGCCTCGCCGATCAGGGCGTGTCCTCCGTGCTCGTCGCCCGCAAGGCCGGGCCCCTCGAGGAGACCGCCGAGGCCGTCCGCGCCAAGGGCGTCGAGTGCCGGGTCGTGTCCGTCGACCTCACCGAGCCCGGCGCCACCGAGGGCATCGCCGCGGCCTGCGAGGGCCTCGACCTGGGACTGCTCGTCCTCAACGCCGGCGCCAACACGTACGGCTCCGAGTTCGTCGAGTCCGACATGACCCAGGTTCAGAAGGTCATCGACCTCAACATCACCTCGCCGATGCAGATCATCCGGCAGTTCGGCCCCGCCCTCAAGGCCCGGGGTCGCGGCGGCATCGTGGTGATGGGCTCGATGGCCGGCTACCTCGGTCACGCCGACATGAGCGTGTACTCCGCGGCCAAGGCGTTCAGCCGGGTCTTCGTCGAGGGCCTGTGGCTGGAGATGCGCGAGCACGGGGTGGACGTCGTCGAGGTCATCCTCGGCGTCGTCCGCACCCCCGCGATGATCCGCGCCGGCCTGGACATGGACCTGCCCGGCTTCACGGTGAGCGAGCCCACCGAGGTCGCCGAGGAGGTCCTGGCGTCCATCGGCAACGGCCCGATCCACGTCTGCGGCGGCGAGAACAACCGCAAGGGCGTCGAGTTCTCCTCCGGCGTCGACCGGGGCCGGATCGTGGCCGGATCCCACAAGCGGATGAAGGCGCTGCGCGGGAACTGAAGTCCGACGCGACGCACGTGTCGGTGCCCGGCCGTGGTCAGCCCTCGATGGGCCGGCCGCGGTCGGCGTCCCGGATACCCCTCGGCTCGATGAACAACGCCTCCGCCGTCGCGCAGAGGGTCTCGCCGGTGTGGAGGGTCGCGGTCGCCCAGATCTTCCGGCCCTCCACCCGTTCCTGCCGCGCCTCGAACCGCAGCGGGGCGAACAGCGGCGTCGGCGACCTGTACGAGATGCGCAGGTCCGCGGTCATGCCGACACTCTCGGACGCGGCGTTCGCCAGCCCCAGCATCTCGTCGAAGATCAGCGCGACGATCCCGCCGTGGACGCAGCCGGGAGGCCCCTGGTACTCGATACCCAGGGTGAGGTCGGCCCGCACGGTCGCATCGGGGAACACCACCGGCTCCAGCGGCGGGGACACCGGGTTCCGGCTGCCGATCGCCGGGTTGGCCGCCAGGTGCTCCGGCACACCCCAGGTGGCGTACTCCGACGGCCGCACCACGGTGCCCACGGTCTCGAGGTGCTCGACCAACCCGCGCACGGTGGCCACGGCGTCGTGGACGTCCTCGTAGACGGACCCGGCAACCAGGCCGCGGAGTCGGCGCAGCTCGCGGGCCAGCTCGGTCGCGCCGGACGCATCGGGGTCCTGGCGGAGGAAGGGAGTGCCCTCATCGCTCGCACCGGCGGGGTCCGCGGTGCCGAGAGGGCGATCGCCCGGGGCGGTGGGGTCGGAAGGGCCGGAGTCGGTCGTCACGGCACCCGAATCTACTCTGCGCCCCGGGATCAGCCCTCGACCGCGCCCTCATCCCGGTGCTGCCGGTACGCCGCCACCCACTCCGCGGGCATGACGAACAGCCCCTCGGCGGTGGCGCAGAGGCGACCTCCCGCGTGGACCGCGCCCTGCGACCACACCTTCCGGCCGTCCACCCGGACCTGACGGGCGGTCACCACGATCGGCTCGAGGATGGGCGTGGGGCTGCGGTAGTCCAGGTCCAGGTACATCGTCATCCCGGTGGTCCCCGCGTGGTGGTTGACCCGGCCCAGCGCCGCGTCGAACAGCAGGGCCACGACACCGCCGTGAACACACCCCGGGGGGCCCTGGTACTCCAGCCCGAGCGTCATCTCGGCCCTGAGCGTCCCGTCGTCCAGCAACTCGAACTCCGCCGGCGGGGCGAGGACGTTGGACCGGCCGATGATCGGGCAGTTCGAGGCGTACCGACGCTCCCGCCAGTTGACCTCCTGCCGCTGCTCGGGGCTCGCCGACGCGGCCTCCAGCTCATCGGCCACCCTGCGGATCCGATCGGTCAGCGGGCCCAGGTCGGTGTCGAACATGCCGCCGGTGGTGAGCGCGCGGATCCGGCGCACCTGGTCCACCAGGGCGTAGAGGCCGGCCTCGTCGTCGTCGTCCCTGTCGACCGGACGGCCAGCACCGCGCGCCGGGTCCAACGGCCCCAGATCCACCGTCGGCCGGTCGCGCCGCACGACGGCCCCCGGCTCGACAGTCCCCGGCTCGACGGTCACCGGGTCGTTCATGCCGGCGCCGACCCGGTCACGTCGCCGGCCGCCACCGTGTCGGTGACCCCGGCCGCACCGCGGCCCGCGCGCCGCCCGAAGAACGACCCGTCGCCCAGGGACGTACCGGAGATGTACCCGTCGCCGTGCAGACCGTGCGTGCACCGCCCGGCCGCGAACAGGCCCGGGATCGCCTCACCCGCGCGGTCGAGCACCCGCGACTGCAGATCCGTGTGGAGTCCCCCGAGCGTGAACCCCTGCGCCTTGAGCGGCAGGCCGTTGAAGGTGTCCGGCCCCCCGGCACCCGTCGGGTAGGCACCGAACGGCGGCTCGAGCGGGCGCACCCACCGGGCGTTCTTTCCGAACTGTGGGTCCTCGCCACGCTCGGCGCCGGCGTTGTAGCGGCGCAACTGGTCGGCCAGCGCATCGGCGGGCAGCCCACAGTCGGCGGCGAGCTCCTCGATGGTCTCGGCGGCGTGCATGGGCTGCATACCCCACAGCTCGGACTCCGGGACGTCCTCGATGCCCTTCTCGTCGATGATCACCCACACCGGCGGGCGGCGGTGATACACGGCCGCGTGGCAGTACAGGCCCGGGTAGACCTCCTCGTTGATGAAGCGCTGCCCGTCGCCGTCGACGAGCATCGCGCCCACCACCAGGCGGGGGATGACGAGCATCGCGGTCTCGGTCTGGTGCATGCGGCGCACGGCCGCGCCGGCCTCGATGCCCATCTCGATGCCGGAGCCGTCGTCGCGACCGTCGGAGACCTTGTCCTTGCCCAGCTGCTGCGGCGCCCACTGTTCGAGCATCCGGTCGTTGTCCACGAACCCGCCCGTCGCCAGCACGACGCCGCCGGTGGCGCGGTACTCGCGTTCCTCGGAGAACTGCGTGGCCCGGACGCCCACCACGCGTCCGTCCTCGACGATGAGCGAGCGCGCCTTGACGTCGCACTGTAGGTCGACGCCGGCCTTCTGCGCCGTGGCCACGAGGGAGTCCATGAGCACGTTCCCGGCGAAGTTCGGGGCGGGCGGCCGGTGACCGCGCGCGGCCGGGGTGGCCAGGGACGCGTAGGGCTCCGCCCGCTCCCCCATCCACATCAGGCCCGAGTCGTCGCCCGGCATCCAGGTGGGTGTGTCCCACAACTTCCGGTTGAACACCGCTCCGTGCGAGACCAGCCAGTCGTGGTGCTCGACGGCCCCCGCGCAGTAGTCGGCGATCTTCGCCTCGTCGGCGTTGGGCCCGAGCGCGGCCAGGAGGAACGCGCGCATGTCCTCCTCGGTGTCGGCGATGCCCAGGGCCTGCTGGGTGGCCGTGCCGCCCCCCAGGTAGACCTCGCCGCCCGACTGCGCCGAGGAGCCGCCCGGTCCGGAGGCGCCCTCCAGCGCGATGACCGTCGACCCGGCCTCGGCGGCCTCGATCGCCGCGCAGGCGCCGGCGATTCCCATCCCCACCACGATGACGTCCGCCGTCATCACGGCGGGACGGTTGTCTGCACTCTTGTCCGTCATGGTCTGCACACTACTTGTAACGTGTTTCAGTTAGTGCATTAATGTCGGGTTCATGATTGATGGTTCCGACACCGCCCGTCTGGACGCGCTCGAGGCGAGGCTCACCTCGACCGAGACCGGTCTCGCCACCGCACGGGCCGAGCTGGCCCGCGCGGCCGATGAGCTGGCCGTACTGCGGTTGCTCGCCTCCTACTCCCCCCGCGTCGACTCCGGCGACGCCGAGGGCGTGGCCGAACTGTGGACCGACGACGGCGTCTACGACGTGGACACCGGCGTGCTCGAGGGACACGACGGACTACGGGAGATGGTGCACGGGGACGCGCACCAGGGACTCATCGCGCACGGCTGCGGGCACGTCCCCAGCCTGCCGGTGGTGCTCCTGGACGGGGACCGCGCGGTGGCGACCGGCTACACGCAGCTCGTGGTGCGCTCGTCGCGTCCCGGGCGCTACACGGTGATGCGGGTGACGGCGAGTCGGTGGGAGCTGGAGCGGCGCGGTCGGGTGGACGCGCCGGACCGCGGGTGGCGGGTCGTGCTGCGCACCGCGCGCGCCGTGACCGACGACGGCGAGGGTCGGGCCCTCCTGGGACGGTCCCGCGAGAGGTAGCGTGGCAGCCATGTACCGCCGACGCCCCGCGGCCCCGGGCCCGACACCGGACCCCACCCTGCGCGCGGGCCGCCTCGCGTTGCTCACCACGTCCGCGGTCCACCTGGGGTTCCAGTCGATGGTCACCTCGGTGGTCTACCCCCAGCTGTTCGACGGTTCCACCCACGGCATCGCCGAGCGGCAGGCCGATCACGCCCGCCGCATCGCCCCCGTCGCCCTCACGCTGTACGCGACGGGCCTCGGGGCGGCGGCCTGGGCGACCTACGGGTCGGTCCGCTCGGCCGAGCGCAGCGGTCTGGGCGCCACCATCCTCGCGTGCGCCACGGGCGTCGCCGTCCCGGCCATCACCGCCGGAGTGGTCCCGCTGCACATGGGGATCGCCCGGGAGCAGGTCACCGGGCCACGCATCAGGGCGCTGATGGCCACGGACAGGCTCCGCACCGGACTGGCGGCGCTGGGGCTGGCGGCGGCCGCGCAGGCGCTGAGCAGTCGCGACTAGTCGCGACGCCCCTACTGCCGGGCCCGTCCGCCCGCTCCCGGCCGCGCCACTGCGACCAGGGCTCCCACCGCGATCACGCCGACCGCGAGGGCCAGCACGTGGTACGCCGGGATCAGTCCGATGCCCTCGGCGATGACCGCCGCGATCACCGCCGGCACCCCGAGCGAGATGTACGCCACCACGAACAGGGCCGAGAACACCTGTCCCCGCACCGCCGGCGGTGCGCTCTGCGCGACCAGGGTGTTGCCCATGAGGAACAGCAGGCCCATGCCGAGGCCGGTGAGCCCCGCGGCGGCGATGAAGCCGACGACCGTGCGGGCCTCCAGGGAGACCGAGGCGACGACGAGCCCCACGACGAGGGCGAGCACTCCCAGAACCACCCCGTGCCGCCACCGCGACGGCGAGGACCGCAGGTTCCACACCAACTGCGCGACCCCGGCCGCCGCCTGCAGGGCCGCGACGACCAGGCCGGTCACGAGGTAGTCGGAGGCGCCCATGAGGTCACGGGCGATCGCGCCGCCGAGACCGAGGAACACCCCGCCGACGGACCACGAGACGATCACGCACACCGCGGCCAGCGCGAAGACGGACCGGACCTGCGGCGGCACCGACGGCGGACGTACCCGCAGCGCGTCGCGCAGGGTCCCCGATCCACCGGCGGTCTCGGGGACGATCGTGGCCACACCGATGAGCAGCGCGACCGTGGCGGCCCCGATGAAGAGGTAGGGGTGGACGAGGGGCGACGACGACGAGGTGGCCACCAGCCCGGCGAGGAGCACTCCGGCCGCGATGCCGAAGTTGGTGGTGGAGCTACTGGTCAGGGCACCGACCCGCGAATCCCGGGTCGGATGGAGCTCGATCAGTGCGGCGGTCGCCGACCCGGTGATGAGACCCACCGCCAGACCCTGGATGACGCGGGCCGCGATCAGCCAGGCCACGGATCCGGCGGCGGCGAGCATGCCCATGCTCACCGCGAGCAGCGTCAGGCCAGCCAGGATGACCGGGCGACGCCCGATCGCGTCGGAGACCCTGCCGAGGAACAGCAGGGGGATCAGGACCGCGAGCGCGTACACGGCGTAGACCACGGTGATGGTGGTGCCGCCGACGCCCCAGTCCTGCTGGTAGTCGACGTACAGCGGTGACGGGGTGGCGCTGGACGCGAGGGCGACTGTCACGACGAGGGCCATGAGCACGAACGGGGGCCACGACGCGCGAGGGGTGGGGTGCACGGTCTCCGGTGTCCACTGGGAGGGCGCCTGCCGTGCTGACGCGCCGGCCGGCGGGTGAGTGGAGCCTAGGGGATTCGAACCCCTGACATCTGCCTTGCAAAGGCAGCGCTCTACCAACTGAGCTAAGGCCCCGTACCTCCAAGCATAAACGCCGGACCGCGTCAGCGAATCCGGCGTCTGCCTGGCGGAGTGGGCCTAGGAGGACTTGAACCTCCGACCTCCAAATTATCAGTTTGGCGCTCTAACCACCTGAGCTATAGGCCCTCGTACCGAGAGGTCAATCTACCCGACGTCATCGCCGCCGCCCAAATCGGCGTCCTCCGCCGGGTGTCGCGGGCCCACTCAGTACCGGGGATCGCCGAGTGTCACCTGCACGCCGCCGCCGGTCAGACCCGCCGCGAGGTTGTAGATGAACACCGCGAGCGTGGCCAGGATCGACAGCAGGAGCACGTTGAGCAGTCCCACTCCCCCGCTGTAGAGGAAGATCGTCGACGGCCCGATCACGGCCGCGGACTCGTCGCCCGCCACCCCGGACAGCAGACCGCCGAGACGGTCCCACACGCCCATGCCGGACAGGAGCAGGTACGTGACCCCGATGGCCACCATCCACACGAGGAAGAGGGCGAACATGAGGCCCAGCACGGTGGTGAACGCGGACCACGGGTCGATGCGGCGCAGGACCAGCACCGACTCCATCGGTCCGCGACGCTCGGTCGGCGGGACGATCGGCGCGGCACGCCCGGCCGCGCCCCCCGAGTGCGCCTTGGAGACGCCCCCGCTCGCCCCCTCGGCGCGATGTTGGGCCGCGGCGGGGAACGCCGTGGTGGCCGACGTGCTCGACTCGCCGGTGCCGGACCCCGACCCGCCGTAGCCGGGCGCCGGGGCGGACCCCTTGTGCGAGGGGCCCTCGGTGGCCGGATCTGTCGGGTCGGTCACGACCTACACCTCCTCGACGGACTCGGCCTCGGACCGGTCCTCGTCGTCGGGCTCGTCGGCGTTGCGGGCGATCGCCAACAGCGAGTCACCCTCGGCGAGGTTCATCAGTCGCACGCCCTTGGTCTGCCGGCCCGCCTTGCGGACCTGCTTGGCGAACGTGCGGATGACTCCTCCACCGGAGGTGATCGCGTACAGCTCGTCCTGCAGCTCCACGATCGTCGCACCGACGAGCTTGCCGCGCTTGGGATCGAACATGAGCGTGAGCACGCCCTTGCCGCCCCGGCCCTGGGCCGTGTACTCACTCAGCGCCGTGCGCTTGGAATACCCGCGCTCGGTGGCCACGAGGAGGAAGTACTTCTCCTGATCGGACGTGTCGGCCCGCACGACGGACATGCTCAGCAGGGCGTCGCCGTCGTTGAACCGCATGCCCATCACGCCGGAGGTCGCGCGGCCCATCGGGCGGAGCGTGTCGTCGTTGGCGTGGAACCGGATCGACTGGCCCTTCTCCGAGACCAGGAGCAGATCGTCGTCCGGGCCGGCCAGCGCCGCACCCACCAGTTCGTCGCCGTCACGCAGGTTGACGGCGATGAGGCCGCCGGAGCGCGGCGAGTCGTAGTCCTCGAGACGCGACTTCTTGACCAGGCCGTTACGGGTGGCCAGGACCAGGTACGGCGCGTCCTGGTAACCCTTGATCCGGATGACGCCGGCGATGCGCTCCTCCGGCTGGAAGGCCAGGAGGTTGGCCACGTGCTGACCGCGTGCCGTGCGGTTCGCCTCGGGCAGCTCGTACGCCTTGATGCGGTACACCCGACCCTTGGTGGTGAAGAACAGCAGCCAGTCGTGCGTCGAGGACACGAAGAAGTGTCGGACGATGTCGTCCTGCTTCAGCTCCGCGCCGCGCACACCCTTGCCGCCGCGCTTCTGGGCGCGGTAGAGGTCGGTGCGGGTCCGCTTGGCGTACCCGGTCTCCGTGATGGTGACGACGACGTCCTCGCGTGCGATGAGGTCCTCGTCCGTGACGTCCCCGTCCGCCGGGATGATCCGGGTGCGACGGTCGTCGCCGTACTTCTCGACGATCTCGCGGAGCTCGTCGGCGACGATCGCGCGCTGCCGCTCGGGCTTGGCGAGGATGTCCTTGTAGTCGGCGATTTCGAGCTCGATCGCCGCGAGCTGGTCGATGATCTTCTGCCGCTCGAGGGCCGCGAGGCGACGGAGCTGCATGTCCAGGATGGCCTGCGCCTGGTCGTCATCGATGTCGAGGAGCTCCTTGAGGCCCTCGCGCGCGATGTCGACGGTCTCGGACCGGCGGATGAGCGCGATGACCTCGTCCAGGGCGTCGAGCGCCTTGACCAGGCCGCGCAGGATGTGGGCGCGCCTCTCGGCCTCGTCCAGCAGGTACTGCGTGCGCCGGACGATGACCTCGATCTGGTGCGTGACGTACAGCCGCACGAGATGGTTGATGGCCAGTGTCCGCGGCACACCGTCCACGATCGACAGCATGTTCGCGCCGAACGACGTCTGCAGCTGGGAGTGCTTGTAGAGATTGTTGAGGACCACCTTGGCCACCGCGTCACGCTTGAGCGTGATGACGATGCGCAGGCCCACCCGATCCGACGACTCGTCGTCGATCTTGGAGATGCCGGCGATCTTGCCGTCGCGCAGCTGCTCCGCGATGGACAGGATCATGTTGTCCGGGTTGACCTCGTAGGGCAGCTCCGTGATGACGATGACCGTCCGGTTGCCCTCCTCCTCGATGGAGGTCTTGCCCCGCATGCGGATCGAACCGCGGCCGGTCGTGTAGGCGTCCTTGATCCCCTGGTCGCCCACGATGAACCCGTGGGTGGGGAAGTCGGGACCCTTGATCCGCTCCATGCACGCCGCGAGGGTCTCCTCCTCGTCGGCGTCAGGGTTGTCCAGACACCAGTAGATCGCCTCGGCGACCTCGCGCAGGTTGTGCGGCGGCATCTTGGTGGCCATACCGACCGCGATGCCGCTGGAGCCGTTGACCAACAGATTGGGGATGCGCGACGGGAGGACGACCGGTTCGGACGTCTTGCCGTCGTAGTTGGGCTGGAAATCGACCGTGTTCTTGTCGATGTCCCGGACCATCTCCATGGCCAGCGGGGTCATCTTGCACTCGGTGTAGCGCATGGCGGCGGCGCCGTCGTTGCCGCGCGAGCCGAAGTTCCCCTGGCCGTCGACCATCGGGTAGCGCATCGCCCACGGCTGGGCGAGGCGCACCAGGGTGTCGTAGATCGCCGAGTCGCCGTGGGGGTGGTAGTTACCCATGGTGTCGGCGACGGGCTTGGCCGACTTCACGTAGCTGCGCTCGGGCCGATATCCGTTGTCCCACATCGCGTAGAGGATGCGGCGGTGGACGGGCTTGAGCCCGTCCCGCACGTCAGGTAGCGCTCGTCCGACGATGACGCTCATCGAATAATCGATGTAGCTTCTCTGCATCTCCGCCTGGATGTCGACCGGCTCGATCCGGTCGTGACCCCCGGCTTCGGGCGGCAACGTCGTGTCCGTCATGGGCTCCTCTTCGTCTCGCGCTCGAAACGGCACCACGAGGGCACGCTCCGACCTCGCCAGTCTATAGGTCCAGCGGAAACACGGGCACGGGCGCGCGGGGGGGTCGGCGACTCGGCGGCTTCCCGGGCCCCGAACACCCGCCTCCCGTGCCCCGCGCACCGGTGTCGAGGGCGCCCCCAGGTCCGGCGCCGCTACCGTCGGACGCCTCGTCGGGCTGGGCCTGGAAGGCGTTGACCTAACAGATCGAGTAGATACCCTCGCAGGCTGCGCTGAGGCCACCGACGGGGGCCGACACCACCTGATAACCAGCCAGATTCCTCGTGCGCCAGCGGCGGCGGCCCGGTCTCGCCGAGCTGACCCCGGCCCGGTGAAGGCATTCTAGGATGCGGGCATGAGCCTTCCCGGGATCACGAGCCGTCGCCGGCTCCTCGCCTGCCTCACCGCCATGCTCTCGCTCTCGCTGGGGATGTCGACGGGGATGACGGCGACGGCCTCGGCCGAACCCGCAGAATCGTTCGACCACCCCGGGGGGTTCTACGACACCCGTGATCTTCCGACGCGAGGGGCCGGGGAGATCCTGCGGGCGGAGACGGCAGATCTGCCCCTGACGTTCTCGGTCCCCGGTCTGCCGCCGGTACCGTCCCCGCTGCCGGCCGTCGCCCGGCGTGTCGTGTACCAGACCTTCGACGTCGACAGGCAGCCCGTCGCGACCTCCGGGGCGTTCTACGACTCGACCGCACCGTGGCCCGGCCCCGGCCCGCGGCCGACGCTGATCCTCGGTCCGGGCACCCAGGGCCAGGGCGATCCGTGCGCACCGTCCCGGAACCTGGAGTCCGCGGTGGGGACCAACCCCCGGTCCGGCGCGCCCATCGTGTCCTACGAGGAGGGATTCGCACTCGCGCTGGCCGCCCAGGGATTCCGGGTCATGCTCGTGGACTACATCGGCCTCGGCACGCCGGGCATCCACACCTACTCCGACCGCGTGGACCAGGCCCACGCCATGCTCGACGGGGCCCGGGCCGCGCAGCACCTCGTCGGGTACGACTCACCACTCGTCTTCTGGGGCCACTCCCAGGGCGGCGGGGCCTCAGCCGCCGCAGCGGAACTCGCCCCGGAGTACGCACCCGAGCTGGACGTTCGCGCGGCGTACGCCTCCGCTCCCCCGGCGGACCTGCTGGCCGTGCTCGACCACATCGACGGATCCAGCCTCACGGGTGCGATCGGTTTCGCCATCAACGGGATGGTCGAACGATACCCACAGGTCCGGGACGTGGTCGACGAGCACATCAACACAGCAGGACGACAGGCGCTACACGATCTGTCCGGGCTCTGCCTCGCAGACACCCGTGGTGCCTACGGCGGGCGGACCACCTCGGAGTGGACCAACTCCGGGCGGAGCCTCGGTGAGCTGATCCGTGACGAACCGGAGGCACTGCGGGTGCTCGACCACCAGCGGATCGGCAACCGGGCACCGGCGGTCCCGGTGATGCTCGCCGGTGGGATCAACGACGACATCATCCCGCTCGGACAGGTCGAGCAGCTGGGCCGCGACTGGTGCGCTCAGGGTGCGGACGTGCATCTCCGCTACGAGACCACGCCGTTGGTCCCCGGGATCACGCACGCCGCGGCCGCGGTGACCAACTTCGGGCCCGCCGTGCAGTATCTGCGTGACCGCCTCGCCGGACTGCCCGCCCCGAACGACTGCGCAACGCTCTAGGTCGTTCGGGCCACCCGGGACACTAGGGGGGCGTCCGCCGTGACCGGCGGACGCCCCCTCTCTTCCTCTGCCTCCCGGCGCCGCCGTCAGACGTCGAGGAACCTCACGTCGCGTGCATTGCGGGTGATGAAGTTGCGGCGCGCGTCCACGTCCTCGCCCATGAGGATCGAGAACAACTCGTCCGCCGCGGCGGCATCGTCGAGCGTGACCTGGCGGAGCGTACGGACCGCGGGGTCCATCGTGGTCTCCCACAGCTCCTTGGGATTCATCTCGCCGAGACCCTTGTAGCGCTGGATGCCGTCGTCGACGTTGATCTTGCGCTTGTTCTCGAGGCCGAGCTTGAGCAGTTCGTCCCGCTCGCGGTCCGTGTAGGCGAAGTCCGGCTCGCCCTTGCCCCACTTGAGCTTGTAGAGCGGCGGCTGCGCCAGGTAGACGTACCCGTTCTCCACCAGCGGCTTCATGAACCGGAAGATGAGTGTCAGCAGCAGCGTGGAGATGTGCTGACCATCGACGTCGGCGTCCGCCATCAGCACGATCTTGTGATAGCGCAGTTTGTCGATGTCGAACTCTTCGTGGATGCCGGTTCCCAGCGCCGTGATGATGGCCTGGACCTCAGCGTTCTTGAGAACCTTGTCGATCCGCGACTTCTCGACGTTGATGATCTTGCCGCGCAGCGGCAGGATCGCCTGGAACATGGAGTCCCGACCCGACTTGGCCGAGCCACCGGCGGAGTCGCCCTCCACGATGTACAGCTCGGACTTCGCCGGATCCTTGGAGCGGCAGTCGGCGAGCTTGCCCGGCAGACCGCCGATGTCGGTGGCCGACTTGCGGCGCACCATCTCCCTGGCCTTGCGGGCCGCGACGCGGGCCTGGCTCGAGGCGATCGCCTTGTTGATGATGACCTTGGCCTCTGCGGGATTGGCCTCGAACCAGTGTCCGACGTGCTCCGACACCTGTCGCTGGACGAAGCCCTTGACCTCGGTGTTGCCGAGCTTGGTCTTGGTCTGGCCCTCGAACTGCGGATCCGAGATCTTCGCGGAGAGCACGGCCGCCAGGCCCTCGCGGATGTCATCACCCGTGAGGTTGGGGTCCTTCTCCTTGATGAGCTTCTTCTCGCGCGCGTACTTGTTGACCAGGGAGGTCAGCGCGGCGCGGAAGCCCTCCTCGTGGGTGCCGCCCTCATGGGTGTTGATGGTGTTGGCGAAGGTGTGGACTGACTCGGAGTAACCGGAGTTCCACTGCATCGCGACCTCGACCTCGTGGCCGGGCCCCTTGCCCTCGAAGTAGAGGATCGTCGGGTGGATCGAGGTCTTGGACTTGTTGATCGCGGTGACGTAATCCTTGAGACCGTCCGGGTAGTGGAAGGTGCGCTTGCGCTCGCGAACCTTGACCGGCTCCGCGGGCGTGACCTCGACGGCGTCGGTCTCCTGCGCGCCCTCGACGAAGACCTGCTCGGCGTCCACCGCGTGCGCGAGATCCGACCCCTCATCGGAACCGGGTGCCGCCTCCGCGCCAGTCCCCTCGCTGTCCGCGATCGCGTCCAGCTCGGCGGCCTTCTCGGCACGCGGCCGCCGGTCCGTCAGCGTGATGGTGAGTCCCTTGTTGAGGAACGCCATCTCCTGGAGGCGGCGTGCCACCACGTCGAACTCGTACTCGGTGCTCTCGAAGATTGTCGGATCCGCCCAGAACCGGACCCTGGTCCCGGTGCCCTCGGCGGGGCCGGCGTCGACCAGCTCGGCCGGGACCGCCATGTCGAAGTCCTGCTTCCACAGCCGACCGTCGCGCTTGATCTGGACCTCGACCCGGGTGGACAGGGCGTTGACCACGGAGATACCGACTCCGTGCAGACCACCGGACACCGCATAGGAGTCAGAGTCAAACTTGCCGCCCGCGTGCAGCTGGGTCATGACGACCTGGACGGTGGGCATACCCTGCTCGTGCATCTCCACGGGGATGCCCCGGCCGTCGTCGATGACCTCGACGCCACCGTCCTCCAACAACGTGACCTTGACGCCGGTCGCATGACCCGCCATGGCCTCGTCGATGGAGTTGTCGACGACCTCCCAGATCAGGTGATGCAGGCCCCGCGGTCCGGTGGAGCCGATGTACATACCCGGCCGCATCCGGACGGCCTCGAGCCCTTCGAGAACGGTGATCGATGATGCACCGTATTCCTTGGGCCCGCTGTTGTCGGGCTTGCTCTTGGCGTCCGCCACGTGCGAACTCCTCGCGTCTCGGGGGTCTGGGACCGGCCCAGTCTACCTGCGACAACCGTCACGCGGGCCACGGGCACGCCCGGCACTCACCCGTACGTGTCACGGGGGCCGCGACCGGACACGTGCAGGGGCCCCTTGCGCCAGCTCGGTTTCTCGGGTCCCTCCACCTTGAGACGACGGACATGACCCGGCCCCATGGCGGCCGCGATCTTGCGGAGGATGTCGGCCGACATGAGCCGCAGCTGAGTCGCCCACGCGGTACTCGCCGCACGGACGTACAGGATGCCTTCCTCGAGGCGCTCCGGGGTGGCGTGCGCCGAGACGTCCTCCCCGACGATCCGATCCCACTCCGCGAACAGACGCCCGGTGGTGACCTTGTCGTCCCAGCCCCGTTTCTTGGCGACCTGGCCCACGAGCTTGCCGAGGGGCTGTGGGTCCCACGGGTCGGCACCGGATCCGGTCCACCCGCGCTTGCGCAGCCGCTTGCCCGCCCCCACCGGGCCGGTCCGTCCCCGGCCGACCTGCTTGCCCTCCGCCCGGGCTCGGGCGCGGGCCTCCTCGAGGGCCTGCTTCGCGATGTCATAACCGCGTTGTGGCGGGTCAGACGGTGTTACGGAATCCTTGCCGGTTCGGTCCGTCACGGTGTTGCCCTGCTTCCGGTATCGGTGTTGTCGTCGTCGTCCCCACCACTGTCCGCGTCGCTGACCCCATCATCCCCGCCGGCGCGCTCGCCCGCGTCAGCACCGTCATGCTGACGTCGTGACACCGTCATCGCCGAGTGACGATCCGCTCCCTCGCCCGTCATCACGACGTCATGACGGACCCCGCGCAGCGTGCCCGGGACGTCCTCGCCCACTGCCGCCGTGATGAGAACCTGTTCGACGCCGGACGCGACATCGGCCAGGGCGGCCCGGCGGTGCCGGTCGAGTTCGGCGAAGACGTCGTCCAGGAGGAGGACCGGTTCCGCCCCGTCGGCACGGAACAGCTCGAGCGATCCCAGTCGCAGCGCCAGGGCGAACGACCACGTCTCACCGTGACTCGCGAACCCCTTCGCCGGCTCGTCGCCGAGTCTCAGGATCAGGTCGTCGCGGTGCGGTCCGACGAGTGACATCCCGCGGTCGATCTCGTCGCGACGGCGCCGCCCGAGCTCGGCGAGCAACACCGCCTCGACGAGTCCCGGGTCAGTCAGCTCCGACTCGTCGGGCGCGTCCGCGACGCGGAACCGGTAGGTGAGATCGGCCGGGCGGGACTCCGGGGCCAGGCCCCGATAGGCGTCGACGACGAGGGGCCGCAACTGCCGGAGGAGGTCGATCCGCCCGGCGACCACTCGTGCTCCGAGTTCGGCCAACCGCCCGTCCCACACGTCGAGGGTGTCCAGCACAGCCGCGGAATCCTCGGGCCTCCCACGCCGCAGTGCACCGGAGGCCGATTTGAGCAGGGCGGTCCGCTGGCGCAGCACCGAGGAGTACTCGCTGAGGTCACCACCCAGTGCGGGGCGCCGCTGGATCATGAGCTCATCGAGAAGCCGGCGACGTTCGGCCGGCTCGCCACGGACGAGCGCCAGGTCCTCCGGCGCGAACAGCACGGACTGGACCACCCCGAGGACGTCGGACAGTCGTCGGCAGGGGGAGGTGTTGAGTCGCGCCCGGTTGGCCTTGCCGGAGTTGAGCGCGAGTTCGACGGTCAATTCACGTCCCGCGTTGTGTGCGAGTGCGCCCACCAGTGCGGTTCCGGCACCGGTCCTGATCATCGGCGTGTCGGTCGCCACGCGGTGGGACCGCAGGCTGGCGAGGACCCCGACCGCCTCGAGAACGTTGGTCTTGCCGTGCCCGTTGCGTCCGACCAGGGTGGTGACCCCGGGCTCGAGCTCGAGTTCGAGCAGGGGCCAGGAGCGGAAATCGAGGAGCCTGAGATGACGCAGGTGCATACCGGATCGGTTCCGGGGCGGGGCCTCAGCCCGGCAGGCGCACGGGCATGAGCAGGTAGGTGTGGTCGGAATCCACCGGCTGGATCGCGCCGTCCGCGCCGGGCTCCGGGAGGGTCTCGGGTGCCGGACGCAGCACGGCCGGTCGGCTTGCCTGGGTGAACCCGAAGGCGACGCGGCCTGCGTGGACACTGCCGAGACCGTCGAGCAGGTAACCCGGGTTGAACGCGATGGTCAGCGGCTCGCCGACGAAGTCCACCGGAAGGGTCTCGTTGGCCTGGGCGGCGTCATCGCCTCCGGCCGACAGTGCGAGCTCACCATCAGAGAACGCCATGCGCACCTGCACGCCGCGGTCGGCGACGAGCGCGACCCGCTTGATCGCCTGGACGAGCGAGTCCACCTCGACGATCGCGAGTGAGGTGTGCTGCGGCGGGAGCAGCTGGCGGACCTTGGGGAATTCCGCGTCGAGAAGGCGGGTGGTGGTCCGCTGACCGGACACCAGCACACCCAGGATTCCCTCAGCGCCCACATCGGAGCCGGCACCCAGGCTCAGATCCACGCGACCGCCGTGGCCGGCGGAACGGGTGACCTCGGACAGTGCCTTGGCCGGGATGAGCACCTCGACCGCGACATCCGCGCGGGCCGGCTCCCAGTCGAACTCCCTGATGGCGAGACGGAACCGGTCGGTCGCGATGAGCGTGACGCGGGTGCCCTCGATCTCCATCCGGATGCCGGTGAGCATCGGCAGGGTGTCATCCTTGCCCGCCGCGACGACGACCTGGGACACGGCCTCGGAGAACGCGTCGACCTCGGCGGAACCGGTGACCTCCGGCATCGCCGGCAGCTGCGGGTAATCCTCGACCGGCATGGTCGGGAGCGTGAACTTCGCGGTACCGCAGGAGATGTACATCTTCTGGGCGGTGACGACGACCTCGACCGGACGGTCCGGCAGGGCACGGGCGATGTCCGCCAGGAGTCGGCCGGACACCAGCGTGCTGCCGGGCTCGGACACCTCGGCCGGCACGGATACCTGCGCTGAGGTCTCGTAGTCGAACCCGGAGATCGTCAGTCCCGAATCGGCCTCGAGCAGCACCCCGCCGAGGATCGGGACCGAGGGACGCGAGGGCAGCGTGCGTGCCACCCAGGCCACGGAATCCGCGAAGTCCTCGCGGGTGACGCGGAACGTCGGATCCGTGATCTCCATCGATGACCTCTTTCAGGCGGGGGTGGATACCGGGATCCGGTATCTGGACGATTGGTCGGTTCGAGCTCTTATTGCACGTTTCCGCCGCCGGGGGCGGAGCGTCTCCATGAGAGTAACCGCTCGGACCGACAGCGGACACACGGACTCGGCGTAACCCGGTCAAGCAGGCTCGCCGCTCCACATCCCTACTTCTAACAAGAACTATCTAGAGAGATAAGAGGTAGTAGTAGGTCCTGTGAAATTGTGAGCCGAGGCCTGTAATCACAGGTCTGTGCCGATTTCGTCGTGTGGACGCAGTCGTGCGATCTTGTGATTTGCCTCCCGACCCCGGTGGAATCACAAGAGTCTGTCCACCGTCTGTCCACCATCGGTCCACAAGACTCCACAGGGTTGTCCACAGCTGTGAAGGGTGTGACAAAGGGTGTGTGGGGGTCCCGGATGTGTCGTACGGCGCGTCCTGATGCGTGTGGAATGACCCGTGATGAGGTCCTCGAATCGGGCGAAGTGTGCGCGACTCGACAGCGAGACCCGGGAGTCCCACGGTTCGTCTTCCGTCGGGCGGGGTGTTTCTCGCGAATCGGGGCGGGTATCCGTTCGGGGCGGGACGCCGGACTCGGCAGGGGGCCGCACAGGGCCTGTTACGACCTCTCGCAGCGGTCCTGGGTCCGCGCACCCGGGCGTCCGGACGCCGTCGGGCGTCGTCGGGCGTCGATCTGTTGCTGTCGCCGTCGCCGACCGTCATCTGCGTCGCGTTCGGTGTCGGCAGAGGGCCGGCCGGAGACGCGGGGCGTCGGTGGACGTCGGCGGGGGCGGGCACAAGCGGGGCCGGGCACAAGCGGCGGCGCGAGCGCACAGCGTGGGTGAGTTCCGGCGTGGAGCTCAGAGGGACCGCGAACGCTCCTTGATCCGGGCCGTCAGCTCCTGGATCTGGTCGTACGTGCGCCGGTCGTCCTTGATCTCCTTGAGGATCTTGCGCTGGGCGTACATGACCGTCGTGTGATCCTTGCCGCCGAAGGTGACGCCGATCTTGGGAAGCGACAGGTCGGTGAGCTCGCGGCACAGGTACATGGCGATCTGCCGGGCGCGCGACAGTGACCGGGTCTTGGAGGTGCCACACAGTTCGTCGATGCTCGTGGAGAAGAACTCCGCGGTCACCGCCATGATGGTCGCCGCCGAGATCTGCAGGGAGTCGTCGTCGGACACCACGTCACGGAGGACGACCTCGGCGAGAGGCACATCGATCTCGTGGCCGTTGAGGGAGGCGAACGCCACCACCCGGATGAGTGCACCCTCGAGCTCCCGGATGTTGCGCTGCACGCGGGTGGCGATGAGTTCGAGGACGTCCCTCGGCACCACGTAGTTCTCGGACTTCGCCTTCTTGTCGATGATGGCGATCCGGGTCTCCAGCTCGGGGGGCTGGATGTCGGTGATCAGACCCCATTCGAAGCGGGTGCGCAGGCGATCCTCGAGCGGTTGGAGCTGTTTGGGCGGCCGGTCGGACGAGATCACGATCTGCTTCTGCGCGTTGTGGATCGTGTTGAAGGTGTGGAAGAACTCCTCCTGCACCTGTTCCTTGCCGATGAGGAACTGGATGTCGTCCACCAGGAGGATGTCCGCCTCGCGGTACCGCTTCTTGAACATGTTCTGGCGGCCGTCACGGACGGAGTTGATGAAGTCGTTGGTGAACTCCTCGGTCGAGACGTACTTGACCTTCTGTTCGGAGTACATCCGCAGGGAGTAGTGCCCGATCGCGTGGAGCAGGTGGGTTTTGCCCAGTCCCGACTCGCCCCAGATGAACAGCGGGTTGTACGCACGGGCCGGGGCCTCGGCGACCGCGAGCGCCGCGGCCCGGGCGAACCGGTTGGAGTTTCCCTGCACGAAGGCGCTGAACGTGTAGCGCTCGTTGAGACCGGGCGCGGTCGCGGCCGACAACGCCTCGTCGCGGTCGCTGCCGTGCAGGAGACGCTCGGCGGCGATCTGCTCCTCGGTCATCCGCCGTGGGCGGGTGGTCGCCGGCGGATGTTCGTCCTCGTCGCCCGGTCCGTGGATGTCGTCCGCGGTGATCTCGGGTTGGCCGGAGTCGTCGTCCGTCGGAGGTTGTCCCCCGGCGAGTGACGTGTCGACCTTGACGGCCAGGTCGATGGGCTCGCCGAGCTGGGAACTCAGGGCACGGGTGATGGGTCCGCGTAGGACGGACTCGATGTTGTCGCGGGCGAACGCCGACGGAGCGGCGAGCATCGCGAACCCGTTGACCACGGCGATCGGTTGGACGAGCCGGAGCCACGCCTGCTGTTGGCGGGACAGGGCCGGGTTGTCGTCACTGGCCAGTTCCGGATCGGTCAGTCTGTCGAGGACGGCACTCCACACGTGTTCGAGTTCTGGAGACACGGTGGGCGGTCTCCTCTCGTCGTGTGTCGGGCGTCGCCGGTGGTCCGGGTGGCCGGCGGTTCCGGAGCCACACTCTATCCACAGGCTCCGACCCAGGTCCACTGAGGTATCCACATGGTTGTCCACAGCTGTGGGAAGACAGACCCCTCCCGTCTGTACACGGGGAGGGCTTCAGTGGGAGGGCCGGGAGTGTTGTGAAGAATCTAGGTTATTCCAGCCCTCGTGGGGCTCGCTTGAGGAACGACGGTAACAACACGACGATCAACGGGGCAACCCTCAAGAGTGACTGGAGGCCGGATGTCAAGCATCGCGGCCGTAGGCGTGTCGTTCTGGCCAGCAAACTGGTATCAGTGAGACGAGTGGGATTACACGGTTTGGTGGCTGACGCTCCGGGCGCGTAATCTTGAAAAGTCTGTCGTGCGCCCGTGGGCGCTCGGCGCGTCGTGGTGCCGCCGTCTCCGGTGATTCGACGACGTCTCGAACTCGATCGGGCGCCGGTCACGGCGCCGACTTCACGTGAGGAGCCAACCATGGCCAAGGGCAAGCGGACCTTCCAGCCGAACAACCGTCGTCGTGCCAAGGTGCACGGCTTCCGTCTGCGCATGCGCACCCGCGCCGGTCGCGGCATCGTCGGCGCTCGCCGGCGTAAGGGCCGCGCGTCGCTGACGGCCTGATTCCGGCCGGGGTGGCGGGTGCTCCCCAGGACGCACCGGCTCCACCGTTCCGCTGACTTCGCGACGGTGGTGCGCAAGGGTGCCAGGAAGGGCCGCCGCACCATGGTCGTACACGCCCACGTGGACTCCTCGGATGTCCGCGTGGGCGGTTCGCGTTTCGGGCTGGTCGTGAGCAAAGCCGTCGGGGACTCGGTGACTCGTCACCGCGTCAGCCGGCGGCTTCGTCATATCGCGGCCGACCTCGTGGAGGAGGCCGGGGACGACCTCATGGTCGTCATCCGCGCCAACCCCGCGTCGGCCGGTGCCACGCACGACGACCTCGTGCGGGATATGCGCACCGGGCTGGCCGCCGCGGCCGCCCGCGCCAGGGGCTCGTCGTGAGCTCCGGGCGGCCGGGCCCCCTCGCGCGGGTCCTGTTGTGGATGCTCGACTTCTACCAGAAGGGGATCTCCCCGTGGACCCCGCCGAGCTGCCGGTTCGAACCCACGTGCAGTAGTTACGCCGTCGAGGCGGTCCGCGTCCACGGTGCCTGGTACGGCGCCTGGCTGTCGGTGTGGCGCGTGCTGCGCTGCGGTCCGTGGACCCCGGGTGGCTGGGATCCGGTACCCCGGCCCCGGGCGCCTGATCCGCCTTGTGACGAGCATGACGAGCATGACGAGCACTCCGACAATTCTCGAACGTAGCTAGGACTCCACACCCATGTCGTTCATCACCAACCCTCTGGTCTATTACCCGATCTCGGGGATTCTCTGGTTCTGGCACAAGATCTTCGCCTTCGTCGGCGGACTGCTCCCCTGGGTCGAGGCACCCGACTCCAACGGTGTCATCTGGGCACTGTCGGTCATCTTCCTCGTCTTCACCCTGCGAGCGCTGCTGTTCTGGCCGGCCGCCAAACAGATCCGTTTCTCCCGCAAGATGCAAGAGATGCAGCCCAAGATGAAGGAGCTGCAGAAGCGGTACAAGAACGACCGCGAGAAGTTGGCGGTCGAGACCCGAAAGCTGCAGAAGCAGGAGGGGTTCAACCCCCTCCTGGGTTGCCTACCGATGCTGATCCAGATCCCGGTCTTCCTGGGTCTGTTCCACGTGCTGCGGTCGTTCAACCGGATGGGCTCGCAGTTCGGCGCGCTCGGGATGAGCGCCGAGGAGACGCGCAACACGGGCAACTACGTGTTCAACGCGGACGAGGTGCAGAGCTTCCTCGACGCCCGCCTGTTCGGTGCTCCGCTCTCGTCCTTCATCTCCCAGCCGGTCGAACAGTTCCAGGCCTTCGTGGAGCCGGGCGCGATGCTCGACTTCGCCCGGTGGAACATCATTCTCGTCGCCCTTCCGCTGATGATCGTCTCGGCGGTCACGACCCACTTCAACGCGCGGATCTCCCTGTCCCGCCAGTCGCCTGAGGCCGCGGCCAACCCGCAGGCCAAGATCATGAACCAGCTGATGCTGTGGGCCTTCCCCATCGGCATCCTGGTCACCGGTGCGTTCTGGCCCATGGCGATCCTGGTGTACATGGTCACCAACAACCTCTGGACCCTCGGGCAGCAGTACTTCCTGTACGAGAAGATGGCCAAGGAGGACGACGCCGCGGCCCTCCTGCGGCGCGAGGAGCAGAAGGCGCTCGCTCCGCGGGTGGGTGTGAAGCCCACCAAGCCCAAGAAGAACCGCGCCGCCGCGACGGGAACCGGCGTGGTGTCGGATCCGGCCGGGGAGGTGGGTACCGCGACGGTGGACGACGACGAGGTGATCGACTCCGACCCGGGGCCTGCGGTCGCTCCGGCATCCGCTCCACGCCCGGGTCAACGGCCTCAGGCTCCCGGCGGGCAGCGCAGTAGGCCGGCCCAGAAGGGATCGGGTTCGCGTCCCAAGAACAAGAAGAAGAAAAAGAAGCGTTGACCCGCTAGGGAAACGTGAGTGGACAAGGTCCCCGATGCTCCGGCGTCGGGGACCTTGTCCCATACTTGGGGTAGATAGTCGTCGCACCCCCGGGGTTCGGCGATCGGCGGTCACGACGGAGGCAGGTCCATGTCCAAGAGGAACATCGAGGTGTCCGAGGAACGATTGGTCGAGGAGGGCGAGGTCGCTGGCGACTATCTCGAGCAGTTCCTCGACATCCTCGATTTCGACGGGGACATCGATCTGGACGTCGAGGGTGATCGGGCTGTGGTGAGCATCGTGGGCGGCGACGACTTGGATACCTTGGTCGGCTCGGATGGCTCGGTCCTGGACGCTATCCAGGAGTTGACGCGTCTCGCGGTGCAACAGGAACTCGGCGATCGGAGCCGGTTGATGCTCGACATCGCCGGCTGGCGTGAGGCGAAGCGTGAGGCGTTGAGCGAGTCCGGACGCATGGCAGCGCAGCGGGTTCTCGAGTCAGGTGAGTCGGAGGAGCTTGAGCCCATGACGCCGTTCGAACGCAAGATCATCCACGATGCGATCGCGGAGATCGAGGGTGTCACGTCGGACTCGACCGGCGTCGAGCCCAACCGCCGGGTGGTCGTCCTGCCCGGGTGACGGGAGGCTCGGGGCAGGGGTGCGAGCCGGACGGCTCGCACCCCTGATCTGTGTCCGAGGGTCTAATGACAATGATGTGATTCACCGGCGGTGTTTCACGTGAAACAGTGGCTTTGCGGCCGCGAAAAAGGAGCGCGAGACCATGAACGGACACACGGGCCACGAAGCGTCACGTGACACGGACGGGGACGATAGGGCTGCGGGTGAGACGCCGCCCGACTCCGGCTCGAGGTCCGGCTCCGGTGATCTGCCCTCGCCCCCGCCCGCTGCCGCTGAGGTGTTCGGTGACCGGTTGGGTCTTGCGACGCGGTACGTTGATTTCCTCGCGACAGCCGGACTCGAGCGTGGGCTGATGGGTCCGCGTGAGCGTCCTCGACTGTGGGATCGGCACGTCCTCAACAGTGCGGCTGCTGAATCGCAGTTGGCGCAGGGCGAGTCCGTCGTCGACATCGGGAGCGGCGCAGGCCTCCCTGGTATCCCCTTGGCGCTCGCGCGCCCAGATCTGACGATCACTCTGGTCGAGCCACTTCTCCGTCGGGTCACGTTTCTCGAGGAGATCATCGGCGAGCTCGGCATCGATGTCCATGTCATTCGGGGTCGCGCCGAGGAGAAACCCATCATCATCGAGGCGGGGGAGGCGGACGTCGTGACCTCCCGGGCAGTGGCACCGCTGGCGAAGCTCGCCGGATGGTCTGCTCCGCTGCTGAAGGTGGGTGGCCGTATGGTTGCCCTCAAGGGCGAGTCGGCAGTCGACGAGGTCGAGCGTGATCGTGTGGCGCTCCGCAAACTCGGGTTCGAGGACGTTCGCGTCGAGACCGTCGCTGCCCCGGATGCCGAACCGACGAGGCTGGTGATCGGCACCCTGGCGACTAGGATGGGGGGCCGTGGCTCCCGATCTCGCGGACGCGGGCGTCGGTCTCATTGAGGGCTGATGGGGACGTGTCCAGTGTCGGTTTCACGTGAAACAATGGCACCGACACGGCGGCGGGCTCGCCGCGCTCACGATGCAACTCGAAAGGTGACGGATGTCCTACGACGAGACCCCGATCTTCGCGGCCGCGCGCCAGGCGAACGAGGTCCTCCACGGGGATGCGCCGGCACTCCCCCGTCCTGAGTCGCCGCGGATCGTGACGATCGCCAACCAGAAGGGCGGGGTGGGCAAGACCACGTCCACCGTCAATCTCGCCGCCGCTCTCGCTCTGGGTGGGCTCGGGGTGCTCGTGATCGATATGGATCCGCAGGGGAATGCGAGTACGGCGCTCGGTGTCGAACACCGCGAGGGCACACCGTCGAGCTATGACCTTCTGATGTGGGAGGCGTCCGTCGATGAGTTGATGCAGAAGAGTCCTCATGCCGAGCGCTTGTTCTGCGTACCGGCGACCATCGATCTCGCAGGATCGGAGATCGAGTTGGTCGGGCTCCCCCAGCGGGAACGACGTCTCGCCGAAGTCCTCCTGCCGGAGGACCTGCAGTCGCTCGGTATCGACTACGTCTTTCTCGACTGTCCGCCCTCGCTCGGTCTGCTCACCGTCAATGCGATGGTCGCTGCTCGCGAGGTCCTCATCCCGATCCAGTGTGAGTACTACGCCCTCGAGGGAGTGGGTCAGCTTCTCCGCAACGTCGAACTCATCCAACAGCATCTGAATACGGATCTGGAGATCTCGACCATCATGCTGACGATGTACGACGGACGCACCAAGCTTGCCGAGCAGGTCGCCGGTGAGGTCCGGAAGCACTTCGGCGACACAGTGTTGCGGACGGTGATCCCGCGAAGCGTCAAGGTGTCCGAGGCGCCCGGGTACGGGATGACCATCCTCCAGTACGACGCCGGGTCACGCGGCGCGCTGGCCTACCTGGATGCCGCCCGCGAGATCAACGCACGGGGCGGGCCGTCTGGTCCGGGAGACCTCGTATCCACGCCCACCGCGGGTGAAGCTGAGGGCGTCGACCGCCCGGAGGAGAACTGATGAGCCAGCAGCGTAAGGGCGGTCTCGGGCGGGGTCTCGCGGCCCTCATCCCCACCGGCCCCGACGAAGGGCCTCGGCTCGGTAACGACGCCGCCGACCTGATCCTGGGGCCGCGTGGTGGCGGTCCGCGCACCACTCCCCCACGTCCGCGCTCGTCCGGGGCCGGGTATCGGGGTACGGCGGATATGGAGCTCACCGGTACCTCGTCATCGACGGCTCGCGGGGCCGACGCTGGCTCGCATGCCGACGATGGCGCGCCGGTTTCACGTGAAACAACCGAGTTGGTGGACCCCGGTGCCGTCTACCGGGAGATCTCCCCGGCCGAGATCGACCCCAACCCGAAGCAGCCCCGTACCCACTTCGACGAGGAGGCGTTGGCTGAGCTCGCTCATTCCGTCAAGGAATTCGGACTCCTCCAGCCCATCGTCGTCCGTGAGATGTCCGGTGGGCGCTATCAGCTCATCATGGGTGAGCGACGCTGGCGGGCGAGTCAGCGCGCGAAGCTCGAGACGATCCCGGCGATCGTCCGGCAGACCGACGACGAGGATCTGCTGCGGGACGCTCTCCTCGAGAACATCCACCGGGTACAGCTCAACCCGCTCGAAGAAGCCGCCGCCTACCAGCAGCTGCTGGAAGAGTTCGACGTGACCCAGTCAGAACTCGCGACGCGCATCGGCCGGTCCCGCCCCGCGATCACCAACAGCATCCGCCTGCTCCAGCTGCCGACAGCCGTACAGCGGCGGGTCGCAGCAGGTGTGTTGTCAGCGGGACATGCGCGCGCACTTTTGGGCCTCGAGGCGGGGGCGCCGGCACAGGACGAACTCGCCGCCCGGATCGTCGCCGAGGGCCTGTCGGTGCGGGCGACCGAAGAGCTCGTCACCCTCGCCAACCGCGATCCCGGGGACACCACGGACAAGCCCAAGCCCGCGCCCCGCGGACGCCAGCGTAACCCCGAGCTGGAGGCGGTGGCGGGTCGGCTGTCCGACCGTTTCGAGACGTCGGTGTCGGTGACGATGGGGCGCCGCAAGGGACGTATCACCATCGACGTCGGTGACACCGATGATCTGGCCCGGGTACTCGCACTTCTCGAGGGCGGGTCGACCGCAGCGCCGCGATGATCTCCCTCCGCCCGCTGGACCTGTCGGCGGTGGACCAGTTGGGTCCTCGCGCCCGGCGTTGCGTTTATTGGCAGACCGACGGTGAGCAGTCCCCGGGAGATCCGGAGTTCGAGAAGGAAGCGTGGATCTCACACGTATCCCTGGAATGGGGTGTCTGCGGCCAGCTCGCCACCTACGGGGACCGATCGACGGCTGCCGCCTTCTACGCCCCCCCGGGGATGGTGCCTCGGGCGACGTGCTTCCCGACCTCGCCCGTCGGCGCTGACGCTGTGCTGCTCGCCGGCATGAGTGTCGAGCACGGCGCACCGGCGGGGGTACTGACCGCGTTGCTCGACGCCGTCGTCGTCAATGTCCGAAGCCGCGGAATCAAGGCCATCGAGGCCTTCGGGGTCACGTCCGAGGACCCCGGGCATGTTACGTCACGTGACGGGTGCGGCGCGGACTCGTGTGTGCCGGGGATGAGCTTTCTCGTCGAGCACGGTTTCACGGTGGTGGCACCCCACGAGACCCACCCACGCCTCCGGCTCGATATCGAGAGCGAGCACTTGTGGAAGGCGGACGTGGAGCGCGCCCTCGATCAGCTCTTCGCCGAACACGGATTCGCCACCCGGCGGCTCGGGGTGCTGTCGGGCGCGTCGGCGAGCGCCGTCGCCCGGGGACTCTGACACTCGGAGACTCTGACGCCCGGGGATTCTGACACCCGGGACTCACGACACCCCGGACCCCGACTCCCCCGGGGTGGCCGGAGGCGCGATCAGTCTCGCTGGCGCTGCTCGTAGTCGATGAGGGCGTCGACGGACATCGACCCGGTGGGATGATCGTCCTCGTCGAGGAGGTAGAGACGTTTCACGCCCACGAGGATCGAGTCGATGATGGTGTCCTGGGCGGCACGATCGCCGAGGATCTCGAGATCCTGCGGGTTGTACGCGTAGCCCAGGTAGATCTGCACGGACGGCATGCGGGTCATTCGCAGCAACGGCCAGCTCCGGCCATGGGTCCGGCAGTCGCGAAGAGTGGTGCGGCTGACGATCTCCCGCTGGATGAAGCCGGACAGGGCCTCACCGAGCATGGACTCCGCGCCGAGCGAGTTTCCGAAGTAGAACGTCGCGACCCCGTTGCCCACCGGATTCGGGTGGCGGTCCAGGCGGAGCGAGATGATGAGATCGGCGTTGAACGCGTTTGCTATCTCGGCACGCTCGGGATCGGTCGGGATCATCGCCTCGGGCCGGGAGAGGAAGACCTCCACGCCGGCCTGGTTCATCCGCTCGGAGAGCCGCCGGGTGATGTCCCAGAGCAGTTCCGCGTCGGTGATGGTCCCGTAGGGGGTGTCGATCCGGATCGGGTTCTCGGACCCACTGGGGCCGGGATCGAGGACGATCCGTTTACCGGCGAGCATGGGACCGGAGGTGCGGGCCCGCTCCTTCTCGACGAGAGAGGCGACGTCCCCGCCCTTGAACAGGGTCGAGAACCGGCTCAGGGTGCCGAGGGTCTCGCCACCGACCACACCGTCCGCGGGGAGCGCGCAGTCGCGCTGGAAGTCGGTGACGGCCGCGTGCGTGAGGGGGCCGAAGGTCCCGTCCACCAGGCCGGCGTAGAACCCGAGCTCGCCGAGTCGGCGCTGCAGTTGGGCGATATCGTCCCCCGCCATCGGCCTGGAGACGATATAGCTCAGGTCCCGGGTCCCCAGCACGTGGCTGGCGTCGTGGAGCGCGGCCTGGGTGGCCGGACCCACGATTCCGTCGGAGATCAGCGCACGCGCCTGCTGGAAGGCCAGAACGGCCTTCTCCAGGTCGGCGTCGAAGACGGCGTCGGTACGCGCGAGCACTGACCCGGTCTCGGGCTCGGTGACCCCGACCGACTCGATGTTGTGCAGCAGACCCATGCCCGCGAGGGTGGCTCGGATGGCGGCCACCTCGGGCCCACGGTCACCACGCCTCCACGCCATGGGTCTCCTCCCGCTCTCCTAGTGTTGGGTACCCGGATGAACTTACCGCCTCACACGCGGACATGCCCCGTCCGCGCCGGGCGGTGGGGGAACGCCACGGGGGAGCGCCACAGGGTGGCGACTCGGGGTAGCGACACAGGGTAGCGACCCGGGGCCGCCGGCGTGTGCGTCAGGCGCCGAGGACGTCGCCCAGCTCGGCTCGGAGCGCCGACTTGGACTTGGCGCCCGTGATGCGCTTGACCGGCTGTCCCTCCGAGAACAACAGCATCGCGGGGATCGCGGTGATCTGGTACTCGGCGGCGAGTTCCTGGTTGGCTTCGACGTCGACCTTGGCCACGGTTAGCTTGTCCGCCTCCGAGCCCGCCAGCTCGTCGAGGACCGGCGCCATCATGGTGCACGGGCGGCACCATGTGGCCCAGAAGTCCACGAGAACGGGCTTGGAGCCGCTTGCGGTGAGCACGGCGTCGGCGAAGTCGGCCTCGGTGACGTCGATGATGTTGGGGGTGTCGGCCATGAGGTGGTCCTTTCGGGTGGGTGGACGGGGCCCGGTTGTTCCGGGCCCGGTGCGGGCTCAGGCCTGCTCGGCGAGCCAGCGCTCGGCGTCGATCGAGGCGGCGCACCCCGAACCGGCGGCGGTGATGGCCTGGCGGTAGCGCTTGTCGACGAGGTCGCCACAGGCGAACACCCCGGGAAGGGAGGTGGCGGTGGTCTGACCGGTGAGGACGTAGCCGTCCTCGTCGACCTCGACCTGGTCGCGGGCCAGCTCGGAACGGGGATCGTGGCCGATCGCGACGAACATGGCGGCGGTCTCGAGCTCACTGGTCTCACCGGTGACGGTGTCGCGCAGACGGAGTTTCTCGACCGAGCCGGTCGCGCCGGCCAGCACCTCGTCCACGGCCGTGTTGAGGACAAACGAGATCTTCTCGTTCTCCCGTGCCCGCTCGAGCATGATCTTGGAGGCGCGGAACTCCTCACGGCGGTGCACGATCGTCACGGAGGAACCGAACTTGGTGAGGAAGGTGGCCTCCTCCATGGCGGAGTCGCCGCCGCCGACCACGACGATCGGCTTGTCGCGGAAGAAGAATCCGTCACACGTGGCGCACGAGCTCACGCCCCGGCCGAGGAACTCCTGCTCCCCCGGGACCCCGAGGTAGCGGGCCGCGGCACCCATCGCGAGGATCACGGCGCGGGCGCGGTGTTCCTCCTCGCCGACCCGGACGGTCTTGATGTCCCCGGCGAGGTCCATGGACGTCACGTCCTCCATCCGGAGGTCGGCCCCGAACCGCTCGGCCTGCTCACGCATCTGCATCATGAGATCGGGGCCCATCATGCCCTCGGCGAAGCCGGGGAAGTTCTCGACCTCGGTCGTGGTCATGAGCGCGCCACCGAACTGGGAGCCCTCGAAGACGACGGGCTTGAGCTCGGCCCGCGCGGAGTAGATGGCGGCGGTGTACCCGGCCGGGCCGGATCCGACGATGATGACGTCGTGGACGGTGTCGCTCATGAGTTCTCGGGGCTCCTCGGGCGGTTGGTGGCTCGTGAGTCGGAACCGGCATCAGGTGCCGGGTCTTCTAGTGGCCACAACACCCCGGGGGGCTGCCTTGTTCCCGCGCCCGCCCACCGGGTGACGGGAGGAACACCCTCACACGGTGAGGGTGACCCCCTCGAGCAGGGCCGCGAGTTTCGCGCGGCCACGGGAGCACCGGCTCTTCACGGTGCCCGGGGGGATGTTGAGCAGGTGGCTCGCCTCGGCGACGGTGCACCGCAGCATGTCGACGACGACGACGGCGTCCCGCTGATCGTCGGGCAGTTCCGCCAACGCCTCGGCCACGATGATCGCGTACGCCGGGTCCTGGTGGAAGTGGTCACGCAGGGTGACCCGTTCGTGCAGGGACGGGGTGAGCTGGGTGTGGGTGCGCAGGCGCTGGGCCCGCATCTTGTCCAGGCAGGCGTTGACCACGATGCGGTAGAGCCACCCCTGGACCGGGCAGGCGTGGCGGAAGGTGTCCGCCTTCCGGTACGCGGAGACGAGAGCCTCCTGCAGGGCCTCGGCGGCGTCGTCGCGGTTGAACGACGTGCGGATGGCCAACCGCCAGAGGTAGTCGTAGTGCCGCCGGACGAGGGCGGAGAAGGCGTCGGGGTCCCCGGCGACGTGCGCGTCCAACAGTTCGGCGTCGGACAGCGGTGACTCGGCTATCAGTACGGACTGGGCCCTGGGAGCGGACTGGGCGCCGAGCGGGGATTCCGCGCCTGCGGGCGGGGCAGGGCAACCCGCCGCTGTCGGGACGGCGGTACCGGTGTTCACGGCCGTCACCGTAACCCGGCCGGGCCCCCCGTGGGGACGTCTCCCGGCCGGTCAGCGGGTCAGTTCGACCTCGCTGATCGTGGCCTCGTAGGACTGGGCACCGGAGGTACCCAGGCGGGTGATCCACACCAGGACGTACCCGGACTCCCGCGGGTCATCGATCGTCACGGTGGCCGACCCGTCGCGGACGGTGCCCGCTCCGAGACGGGTGGTCTCGTCGAGTGACGCCGGAGAGGCACCGGGCGCGGACCGCACCTCGAAGCGCACGCCGTCATCCCCCGAGCGGAGCACCACCCGGCGGACCTCCTGCTCACCGTCCAGTGCGAGCATCAACCCGATACCCGGCTTGTAGGCCGACGGGCCGTCGCCGATCTGGGACCGGTAGGCGTCGCTGGACCACGAGGTGGACGGGTCACCGTCGACCACGTTGGGGGCATCCGCCGAGTTCTCCGCGACGCCGTTCGAGGACGAGGGCTGCCAGGTGGTGACGGTCGACACGGAGACCGGGGTGGTCGAGGTGGCCTGCTCCGCCTCGTCCCCGGTGTCGCCTGCGGCGGAGTCATCGGCCGCGGGCTCGGCGGTCTGGGAGGCGCGACTGGCCTGGGCGGCCCGTTCGATCGCGTCGAGCTGCTGTGAGAGCGGGGTGTCGTTGCGGGTACCGCCGAACCCCCCGAGCATCCACGTGAACAACAGGGCGATCACCACGACCGCGGCCGCGCCGGTCCCGGCCATGATCTGCCAGCGGCGCTTCTGGACCTCCGGGTCCGGCTCGCTGTACGGCGCGGGTTCGGGACCCGCCTCAGCCGAGGACCACTCCGCCGACGACCACTCCCCCGGTGCCCACTCCGTCGCGGTGGCGGTCGCCGGGTGGGCGACCCGGGAGGAGGCCCCGGGGGCGGCGCGCCGCGGCCCGCCGACGCGATCGGTCACCATCGCCCTCACGGTGGCCGCCGAGCTGACCGACGACCCGTCGAGAGACCGCATGGCCAGCACCGCGGATTCCGGCGCCACCCCGGTACCGGCCACCGTGGGGTCGAGGACCTCGTCGTCGTCGTCCCTCCGGGCGGGACCGGGCCGACCGTCGGTCGGTTCGTACAGATCGGAACCCTCGGGCAGCGGGAGCGGCCACGCTCCGGTGAGCAGCGCATAGAGGGTAGCGCCCAGGCCCCGCACGTCGGACCGGGCGTCGTCCCCCTCGCGGACCCCGGGGAAGGCCAGGACGGCGCGCCCGTCCTCGGTGAGACGGATCCGGTCCGGCGAGTCGAGGCCCAGGGTCAGGCCCACCTCCTCGGCACGGGTCGCGGCGTCCGCCAGACCCCACACCGCGCCCACGGCGGAGTCGGGGTCCGGCTCGGCCACGGCCGCGGCGAGACTGCGTCCGGGGATCCACTCCGAGACCACGATGCCGCCCGCGCGGCCGCGGATGACGTCGAGCACGCGCGCCAACCCGTCCGCGTAGACCGTGGTGAGCGCGACGGTACGGTCGAGCACCCCCGTCGCCGAACCCGGAGGCTGCTCGCCGGGGAGCGGGTCGACGAAGGTCAGGGCGACGAACCTCCCCAGGCGCCGGTCGCGGGCCTTCCAGAAGGACTGGCCGGCGACACCACCGCACGGTTCGAGGAGCTCGTACCTGCCGCCGGAGACCAGGCCTCCGACGGTCAGACGCGGTGGCGACGAGGCGGTGTCCGGTGCCGGGGCTCCAGTCTGTTCACCCACCCGTTGACCCTCCTCGCCTGGTGCGGCAGCCCGTCAGGAGGCGCCGCTCGTGATCCCTGAGTGTACGTACCGGCCCCGCGTGGATTCGACTATCTCCTCAGACGCCCCACGAGTCCGCGGAGAACGGGGGTGATCGAGTCGAGTTCCGGCAACCGGGACCGCGACAGGATCAGACCGGTCACCGCGAGGGTGATGACGGCGGCGACACCGGCACGCAGAACGAACCCGATGCTTCCGACGGCGTCGGTGAGGGCGTCCATCGGCAGGATCGTGTCCACCGCGAGTGCGACCAGGGCGCCGACGATCGACGCGCCGAGGGTCCACGAGGCCGACCGGAGGGTCTCGCGACCACGCAGGGACCCCAGTTTCGACCGCAGCAGGACGAACCCGGCGACGGCGCCGACGACCCAGCCGATGCCGTTGGCCAGGGCCAGGCCGATCACCACGTGGGACCGCTGGTCGGCGACCACGGGGACGAGGAGCGACAGGACCACGCGGACGACCGTGATCGCGAGGATCATCGCCGTCGGCGTCCAGTAGTCCTCGCGGGCGTAGAACACCCGCTGCTGCAGCAGGACCACGGCGTAGGGCACCAGCGTGAACGCGCCGAAGGTCAGGGTCAGGCCGAGCACCTGGGCGCTCTCGGCGTCGAAGTTCCCGTAGCGGAACAGGCCGGTGGCGATCGTCGGGCCGAACGCGGTCATGAACGCGATGATCGGCAGCAGCCCGAACAGGGACAGCCGCGTCCCCAGCGAGATGTCCCGCACCACCGCGTCGTTGCGGCCGGCCACCCCGTTGTCCGCCAGGCGGGGGTTGATGGCGGTGAGCAGGGTGACGCCGATGATCCCGTACGGGACCTGCAACAGCAGCCAGTAGGTCTGGTAGATGGCGATGGCGGCCTCGTCCGCAGCCGACCCGATGCGGTTGGTCATGACCAGACCGACCTGCGAGATGAGGACGTAGGTCACACCGGCCAGGGCGTGCCCGCCGAACTGCTTGATGCGGGGGTCCAGACCCCACTGGGGGCGCAGGTCCACGCCCGCGCGACGCAGGGCCGGCACCAACACCGCCGCCTGCAGCACCACGCCCAGGGTGGTGCCCAGGCCCAACAGCAGGATGGGCGCGCTGAGCAGGTTGACCGGCGCGGCCGGGTCGATGCCGCTGCCGACCACCGCGAACAGCACCAGTGTCGCGATGGCCACCAGGTTGTTCCACACCGGCGCCCACGCCCCGGGACGGAAGACACCGTTGTAGTTGAGGATCGCGAGCATCACCGAGAACACGCCGTAGAAGAAGATCTGCGGCAGCAGCAGGAACGCGAACGCGGTGGCCAGGTTCGTGTTGACCTCGCCGTCGCCCAGGTTGAGCTCGGTGAGCAGCGGCGCGCACGCCACCGCCACGACGGTCGCCCCCAGTGCCAGGACCGAGGTCACGGTGAGCAGGCGACGGATGAAGGACACGCCCCCGTCCTCGTCCTCCTGCGCGGCCTTGGCCAGCAGCGGCATGAACATCGCGGTGAGCACCGAACCCAGGACGAGCTCGGTGATCATGTTGGGCAGCGTGTTGGCGGTGTTGAAGGCCGACGCCACGGCGGGGCCGAGCACGGTGAGGATGAGGATCATCCGGACGAACCCGGTGATGCGGCTCGCGAGGTTGGCCACGGCCATCGATCCCGTCGAGCGCATCACCGACGCGTCGGAGGAGTCGCGGTTCCGTGCCCCGGTCCCCCCGCCGGGCGTCGCCGGGCCCGCTGCGGACCGCTCCGGGGTCGGGGCGATCGGCCGCGCGATCGGCCGCTCGATCGACGGCGCGGGCGCGGCGTCCGGGATGAACGAGTCGGCGACCGGCGGCGGGGAGGCCGGGCCCGGCAGCACGCAACTGCCCGCCTCACGGCGTCGGCCGCGGAGGCCGGGGTCCGGTCTGCGCAGTTCGGGTCCGGGGGACCCCTGCTCGTCGTTCACGGTCGGTGCCCTTCGTCCGCGGGGTCGAGGATGCCCCGACGGTAGCGCAGGTACCGCCGGCCCCCGAGGACGAGGGCGAGGGCGGCCGCGACCAACGCGAACGCCTGGGCGACCGGGTAGCCACCGGTCTGGACGGACAGCTCGACCGGTTCCGACAGCGGGCGCCCGTCGGGACCCTCGAGGACGAACGCCACGGTGTGGCGTACGCCGCCCTCGGCATCGGACTGGGTGGGCACCTGCAGGGTCCGCGACCCCGAGGCCGGGATCTGGACGACCCCCACCGGCTCCACCGTGATGTCGTCCGGCGCGGTGACGGTGACGCCGACGCGCACCGGGAAGGGCAACGCGTTCCGGGTCACGAGCAGCAGTGGGCTGTTGGGGCTGGCCATGGTGAACACGCTGCCGGGCGGCAGCAGGTCCACCCTGCCGAGCGAGCGGGAGACCGTCTGCTCGAGGCGGTCGAGGCGCTCGGCGGTGGCGGAGCGGGCGTCCGCGCCGGTACCGGACCCGGGCGACGTGCCGTCTCCCCCCGCCCGCCGGCCGGTCTCCGACAGGGCCCGGAGGGCCTCGGTCACCATCGGGTCGAGGTGGCCCTCGGCGTCCGCCGAGGTGGGATCGACGGCGTCGACCAGTGACCGCAGCGTGCCGACCCCCCGCAGGGCATCGGAGACGCGACGGTCCACCCCGGCCAGGTCCACGGACCCCGGGTCGACGGCGCCCGTGGGGTCGTCCGCCAGGGAGCCGTCCGGGACGGTGACCGGTCCGGCCAGGCGCTCGGTGAGCGGCACCGCGCGCATCCTCCCCGCCGCCAGTTGGGCGCCGAGGGTCTCCAGCAGCGAGCCGGCGGCCTCGCCGTCGACGCTCCACACCTGCGGCGGCACGGCCAGGACCCCCTGATCGTCGGACGGGCCCGAGGGGCCGGTGTCGGCAGCGGGACCGGTGCCCGCGGAAGGCCCGGCGCCGGCCGCGCCGGCGGCCTCGAGCGGGGCGATGGGGGCGGGCCCGGCGTCGATGGCGTCCACGACCGGCGCGAGGAGCGCGGCCCTCGCGTTCTGGAGTCGGGCCGCCGCGGAGTCGGCGGTCAGCCAGTACCGGGTGTCGGGGTCGGAATAGCGCGGGTTCTCCGGCGCGGACCCGGTCGCGGCGAGGGCCGCCCCGATCGGCGCCGAGTACGTCAGCGCGCGTCCGCCGTCGGTCCCGGCCAACCCCACCATCCCGGGGGGCGGGACGATACCGGTGTCGGTCCGCGTCGACGGGGTCGCCACCACGGCGGTGGCGCCGGGCTCCCCCAGTGCCTCGGCGGTGCCGGGCAGCAGGGTCCCGGACGCTGGGACCAACGCGTCGGGGATCGGGGACACCCCGAGGATCCGCTCCACGGAATCGTCGCTGTCCAGCGCGGCCCGGGTGAGCTCGGTGGACCCCACCGCGCCGACCGCCTCGAGGCCGGCCTGGGCGGCCGGCAGCGTCACCACGCAGGTGCCCTCGGCCAGCGCCCGCAGCTCGTCCAGCCAGCGTTCGGCGTCGGCTTCCACCGCCCCGGGATCGGCGGGGGCGGACCGCTCCGGGTCCTCCCGGCCGCCGCGGTTCCGCCCGGAGGAACCCCCGTCGTCGCCGCCGGTGCCGTTCCCGATGAGCACGGCGCGGCCGTCGGCGATCTCGGACACGGTCCCCAGCAGCTCCGGGTCCACGCCCAGGCACACCGCCTGTCGCAGGTCCTGCCCGCCGGGCCCGTCGAACGCGTCGTCGGCCGCCCGGACCAGCCCGGTGAGCCGACCGCCCTCGGACAGCTCGCGCAGGAGCGAGTCGTCGGTCAACGCGACCACCGGGTCCGGGCCCTCCGCTCCGGGCACCGTCGCGATCCGCGTGGGTGCCGCCGCCAGCGGCCACATCATGGTCAGCGGGACCGGAGTCGGGCCCCGCCCGTCCGCCGGCCCGGGTGCGACCACCTCGTCGTCGTCGTCGATCCCCGGTAGGGCCGCCGGCTGCGGCGCCTCGAGCACGGGCAACTGGGTGCGGGCGTCGTCGAGTCGCGCGGGCGACCCGCCCTCCGGGGTGCCGTTGACGTTGACGAGGAGCGGATAGATGCCGGGTTCGGTCAGCTGCAGGTCAGGGGCCGGGTCGCCGGGGATCTCCCGGGCCGGCATGGACACGCGGTACGGCACGGACTGCCCCGGCGCCACGGTCTCGGCCACCCGCAGGAACTCGCCGCGGACCGCGAACGACGGCTCGGACCACACCAGCGGTTCGCGCACCGCCTCCGCGTCGGCGGCGCGGGGCCCGCGCTGGAGTCGGACGTCGACCGACTCGAGGGGGATGTCGCCGACGTTGGTGATGGTGCCGGACACCGTGACGACCGGGACCCCGGACTCGGTGCCGACCGCGACCCGGCCCCCGCCACCCGCCCCGCCCGGGCCACCCGCCCCGTCGAGGACGGTCGGGGAGATCTCGTCGATGGTGATCCGGGCCAGTGTCGGCGCCGGGTTGGGGATGTACCCGGCCGCCGCGGCCTCCGCGGGGGTGATGGCCCCGGCCGGCTGGACACCCCACAGCGGGCCGAGGGCCAGCGCCGCACACAGTGCCGTCGGGACGACCGCCCGGACTGCGCGCCCAACCGGCCGCCCGGTCACGGCCCGGACTCCTCCGGCGCGTGGTCGCGAGGGGTGACGCCGTGCGCCCCGGTGCGGCGGACCGGCTCGGGGCCGTCCGCCCGGCGGGACGGGTCCACCATCTGCGCGTCGGCGGGCGGGGGATTGTCGCCGGCCAGTTCGGCGCGCGCGAAGTCCGGGAGGAGGGTGCGGGCGGACTCGACCAGTCGCCGCTCGTCCGGGTACGCGAGGCGCCGGGGCAGGTCGTCGAACGCGAACCAGGCGACCTCGGTGATCTCCGGGTCCTCGTCGCACAACTCGCCGTGGTCGTAGCGGACGAGGTGGTGGTGGACGGTCTTGTGGATGCGCCGGCCCTCGGCGACGAACCAGTAGTCGATGGTGCCCAGCGGGGCCAGGACGGTGCCGTCGACGCCGGTCTCCTCGAGCACCTCGCGCCGGGCCGTCTCCGCGACGGTCTCCCCCGGCTCGATGTGCCCCTTCGGCATGGACCACAGCATGCGGCCTCGGCGGTCCAGCCGACCGATGAGGGCGACCTCCAGCCGGGACAGGTCGGGCTCGGGTCCCTTCCCCGCCTGCGCGAGGTTCCGGACCACCAGGCCGCCGGCCGAGGTCTCCAGCACCGTCTTGAGTCGCTGGCCACCGCGGGGATGCCGCGCGCCCCCGCGACCGCCGCGGGCGTTCTTGGCGCCGGCCTTGCCGCCCTGGTGGGTGCCGGGCTTGGTGGTCTTGGCCGCGGCCTTGGACCCGCCCTTGCCACCGGCCTTGGAGCCGGTCTTGGACCCGGTGCCGCCGCCGGCCTTCGCGGGCCCGGACGTGCGGGTGGTGTTGGTGGAGCTCGCCTGGCCACCGCCGCCCGACTTGGACCGGCCGGGCTGACGCGGGTGACGGGGGGCCTGGCGGGAGGTGGCGCCGGCGGTGCCGTCGCCGGTTTTCACCGTGTGGGTGGAGTCGGGGCTCGACGGCTGGTTCTGGTTCTCGGGTGCGCGGCCCTGTCCCCGACCGCCGCGCCGACCGCGTCCGCCGCGGCGGCGACGCCGTCCCTGCCGGGACTGACCGTCGCCGGAGGGACCGGTGGGCCCGGACTGGCCCCCCTGGCCGGACTTCTGACCGGGCTTCTGGCCTGGCTTCTGGCCGCCGCCCCCGGCGTCCCGGGGCGCCGGTTTCTGCTTGTCGCCCTGCGCGCCGCGCTGGCCGTCGGACCCCTTCGCGGCAGCGCTGTCCCGCTTCTGACCTGCGGCGTCGCGTCCCGCGGCGCCGGGTCCGGCGGGCCGACGCGCACGACGACGCCGCGGCGCGTTGGCGCGCGGTTCGGCGGGACGATCGGCTTCGGACACCCATCGATGCTACCGGCCGGGGGTGAGTGGACCGGAATCCACGGCGCGCCGCGGCCCGGCCGCGTGCGGGTCAGGCCCCGAGCGCCGGACCGACGACCCGCCAGGAATCCCGCAACTCGCGGGTGAACAGGGCGAAGGTGTGGGCGCCGCTCGGGTAGCGGTCATAGGTGAAGGGCACGCCGCCGTCCCGCAGCGCGCGGGCCATGTGGCGGGTGCCCAGGTCGGCGGCGAGCTCCGTCGGCGCCCCGATGGCGAAGGTCGCCGACCCGATCTCCGGCGAGTCGTGCGGGCCGGGGTTGCCGGGGGCGGACGCGAGGTAAAGGGCGGTGCCGCGGAGGCGCTCGACATGGTGGGAGGGGTCGTGTGCGAGCCAGGCCGGGTCGTCCGGCGGGCCGAACGCGTTGTGGACGTTGCCGCCGCCGCGCGCGACCATGGCGGTCATGGCGGCGCGACCGAACGGAGTGGAGACCTCGGGGAATCCGGACAGGGACGCGGCGGCGGCGTAGTGGTGTCGGCTCCGCGCGGCGAGGGTCAGCGCCGGGCCGCCGGACATGGACACGCCGATCACGCCGCGGGTGCCGTTCAGGGCGTGGGCGCCGGCGAGCGCGGCGGGTAGTTCGGAGTCGAGGAAGGTGTGCCAGCGGTTGACGCCGAGGACGGGGTCCTCGCGCTGCCAGTCGGTGTAGAGGCTGAACCGGCCGCCCTCCGGGCTGGCGACCAGGACGTGTTTGTCGGCGAAGAAGTCCTCGTAGTCGGTGTGATAGGCCCAGCCGACGTGGTCTTCTCCCCCGCCCACGCCGTTGAGCAGGAGCAACAGCGGTGCCGGCGACGGGCTCGCGGGGAGGAGGAGGAACGTGGGGACGGCCTTGGCCATGGACGGGGACCACACGTCGGCGAGCACCTTGCGGCCCTCGACCGGTTGGACGCGCAGGATCTGTGGCCGCGAGGTGTCGGCCGGGGGCGGCGCGGTGGGGCGGGGCGAGGTGGTGAATCCGAGGGCCGTGGAGGTGTCGACGCCGCCGGCGGACTGCGCGCCTGCGAGCGGGTGGACCGCGCCGGTCAGCGCCACCGCGGCCGTGAGCGCGACGGCCGTCGGTGCGATGCGCCGACGGGTGGGTGACGGGCGTGGGTATATACGACGACGACGAGACACACCCGTCACTCTAGATCGCTTCGGTATCACGGGACAGAATGTCGGTCTCGTGGCGGCCGGGGACGGTCCCGCGGCGGCGGGCGCGGCTAGAGTCCGCGGTATGAGCTCTGGCCCGTCCACCCACGCCCTGGTCCTGCGACACCGGGCCAAGCCGGGCCGTCGCGACCAGTTGATCGAGGTGTGGCGCCGGCACATGCCCGAGGCCGTCCAGGCCAACGACGGGCACCGGGCCTATGTGCTGTGCGCGTCCCACGTGGATCCGGACGTGATGGTGGTGTTCCAGCACTACCGGGACGCCGCGGCCGCCCAGGAGTTCCTCGGTAACCCCGCCTACCTGCGATACCTGGAGGAGTCGAGCCCGCTGCTGAGCGGCCCGCCCGAGGTGGAGGCCGTGGACCCGCTGTGGTCGAAGGTCGTCGCGGCGGGTGGGTGAGGCGGCGCGCCGGGCATTCCGGCAGCGCATCCGGCCCGGATGCGCTGCCTTGTCGACTTGCGCGCCCCGAATGGTCCATTCCCGCAGCATGACCCGGTGATCGGCGTACATTCCGGCAGCAGAGGTCGGCGAGGCGGTGTACCCGGGACTGCGTGTGCCGGCGGTGCCCCCGCCCGGCCGCCGGCGCGGCCCTGCCCACTCGTGGACCCGGCTCACACCGGGCCCATCCGGCCCACGGGGCTGATCCCGCCCGGCCCCGAGCGCGCGGGTCAGGGATTGTCGGGCCCACTCGGTAAAGTCGGGCCCGTGACAGCCCGCAGACCGACCCCCGACCGCAGTGCCGCCGACAGCAGCGCCGCCGCCGATCGATCCGCCTCCGATCGACACGACGCCGCGGTGTTCTCGGCGTTGCAGGACGGACCGGGTTCCCGGCCCGACCCGGCGGAGGTCGAGGCGCGCCGGGTCCGGTTGCTCGCGGGCGCCCAGACCACGATGAACGACCTGGCCGACGTGCTGGCCCCACTCGCGACGGCGTTCGGTGACGCCGGGCACGAGCTCTACCTGGTGGGTGGCAGTGTCCGCGACGCCGTGCTCGGCCGACTGGGCACCGACCTGGACTTCACCACGGACGCCCGGCCCGAGACGGTGCGGGCCATCCTCGACGACTACGCGGACGCGGTGTGGGACACCGGGATCGAGTTCGGCACGCTGTCGGCCGTCAAGCGGGACGGTGGCGGGATCGAGCAGCAGATCGAGATCACCACGTTCCGCGCCGACTCCTATGACGGGGTGACCCGGAACCCCGAGGTCGTCTTCGGTGACACCCTCGACGGTGACCTGATCCGGCGCGACTTCACGGTCAACGCCATGGCGGTGCGTCTGCACCCGGACGGGCGCCAGGAGTTCGTCGACCCCCTGGACGGGATGGACGCCCTGCTCGCCGGCGTCCTGGACACCCCGGCCGCGCCGGAGCAGTCGTTCTCCGACGACCCGCTGCGCATGCTGAGGGCCTGCCGGTTCGTCTCCCAGCTGGGGTTCACCCTCGCGCCGCGGGTGTTCCGTGCGATGGCGGAGATGACCGGGGAGATCGACCGCATCACAGTCGAACGGGTGCGGACCGAACTCGACAAGACCATTCTCGGCGACTACCCGATCGACGGCATCAACATGCTGTGCGAGGCCGGGTTGGCCGACCGGGTGTTGCCCGAGGTGCCCGGCATGAAGCTCGAGCGCGACGAGCACCTGCAGCACAAGGACGTGTACTGGCACTCGCTCACGGTGCTCAAGCAGGCCATCGACCTCGAACCCGAGGGGCCCGACCTGGTGCTCCGCTGGGCGGCGTTGCTGCACGACGTGGGCAAGCCCGCCACGCGGGCGCCCAAGCCCGGCGGGGGCGTGACCTTCCACCACCACGAGGTGGTCGGCGCGAAGATGGTGCGCAAGCGCATGCGTGCGCTCAAGTACTCCAAACAGATGATCGAGGACGTCTCCGGCCTGGTGTTCCTCCACCTGCGCTTCCACGGGTACGGCGAGGGTCAGTGGACGGACTCCGCGGTGCGCCGCTACGTCTCCGACGCCGGACACCTGCTCCCGCGCCTGCACCGGCTGGTCCGGGCGGACTGCACGACCCGCAACAAGCGGCGGGCGGCCAAGTTGCAGGCCAACTACGACTCGCTGGAGCGGCGGATCGCCGAGATCGAGGAGAAGGAGGACCTCGCCCGGGTCCGCCCCGACCTCGACGGCAACGAGATCATGACGCTGCTCGACCTCAAGCCGGGGCCCGACGTCGGCCGCGCGTGGGCGTACCTCAAGGAGTTGCGCCTCGATCGCGGCCCGCTCGACCGGGATGAGGCCGAGGCCGCGCTCCTGAGCTGGTGGGCGGGACAGAACGAACCGCAGCAGAACGGCGGGTCCGGGGGCTCCGCCGAGCAGAACGGCGACCCGGCATGATCGGCGGAGCGGTCGACCGCTACCTCGGTTCGGCCGCTGCGCGGGTCGTCGTCGTCGTCCTCGCCGTCGTCGGCACGCTGCTGCACACCGTCGGAATCCCGGGGCTGCAGCAGATCCCGCCGTACCGCATCGACCTCGACGTCTACCGCGTCGGCGGGCAGGTGTTCCGCGACGGTGGCGACCTCTACGGCGAGCTGCCCCAGCTCGCCCAGGGCGCCCACCTGCCGTTCACCTATCCCCCGCTGTCGGCGCAGCTCTTCTCGCTGCTCACGCTGGTGCCGTTGGCGGTCGCGTCCGCGCTGATCACGCTGGCGACCATCGCGGTGCTGGCCTACGTCGTGCACCTGGTGCTCACGCGCACGTGCGAACGCCCGCAGCGGGAGTTGTGGTGGCTCACCGCAGCCGTGGTGGCGGTGGCACTGTGGTTCGGCCCGGTGCGCGAGACGATCGGGTTCGGGCAGATAAACGTCTTCCTCATGGCGCTGGTGCTGGTCGACGTGATCCGCGGCCGCGGCCGCTGGTGGGGAGGCACCCTCACCGGGTTGGCGATGGCCATCAAGCTCACCCCGGCGGTGTTCCTGCTGTACTTCGTGCTGCGGCGCGACTGGCGCGGGCTGGCCACGGCGGTCGTCTCGGCGCTGGCGTTCACCGGGATCGGGCACCTGCTCACCCCGGACGACTCCGTCCGCTACTGGACCTTCGCCATCCGTGACCCGGCCCGGATCGGTGGTCTGGCGTTCACGTCCAACCAGTCGGTGAACGGGTTCGTGCACCGACTCGGCTTCGAGGACACCGCCGCGTCGGTCGCGTGGTTCGTGGTGTCCGCGGCGATCGGCCTGGGGATCGCGTGGGTGGCGTGGCGGTTGCTGCGGTCCGGCCACGAGGTGGCCGCCGCGGTCGCGGTGGGTCACGTGGCTCTGTTCTGCTCGCCCGTGTCATGGGGACACCACTGGGTGTGGGCGGTGCCCGCGGTCGTGCTCACCCTGGTGTGGGCCGACCGCGCGGGACGAGACGGCGACGACGAGCGCGGCTGGCTCGCCCTGGCCGGCAGCGGCGTGGTGATCTTCCTGGGCACGCCGCAGTGGTGGGTGCCGCACAGCGAGGGCCGCGAGCTCGGCTGGGGCCCGCTGGAGCACCTCGTCGGCAACGCCTACCTGATCTGGGCGGCGGTCTTCCTCGTCGTCGTCGGACTCCGGGCTTCCCGCCTCGGCCGCCCCGACCTGGGCGGCGATCCCGAACAGCCCGCGCTGCTCGTCAGGGCCACCGCGAGCAGCTGAGCGCCCGCCGTCAAGGCGGAATGGGGATCTGTGGAATGCGGTTCATCGCTCCACAGATCGCGGATCGGGGCTGGTCCGATCAGGGGCTCCCGGGACACGATTCTGGCCATGGACTACTTCTTCGGAGACGGCGTCGGGGACCCGACGCAGTGGCAGGGCGAGCCCGACCTCACCCTCGGAACCGGTGCCGCGGACGCGCTGTGGCTGGACTTCGACGGCGACGGGTACGCCGACGACGCCCTGTGGGACTCGGACCTCGACGGCGCCGCCGACCGCGTGGTGACCGACGTGGGCACCGGCGCCCAGGCCGCCTACGCCGATGACGGTGGACGCGGCGTGTGGAACGTCTACGCCGGGGGAGCCGGCGCGCTCGCCGCGGGGTCCGTGGGCGGCGGGTCTGTCGGGGGCGGCTCGGTGGGCGGTGGATCAGTTGCCGCCGGCTCGGTGGGCGGTGGGTCTGTCGGCGCGGGGTCCGTCGGGGCGGGGTCGGTGGGGGGCGGCTCGCTCGGCATGGGGGCCGTCGGGGGCGGCTCCCTGGCGGCCGGATCGGTGTTGGCGGGAGCCGAGGGTGCGGGCGCGCTGACGGGCGGTTCGCTGGCCGCGGGGGCGGACGGGCTGGCCGCCGGCTCGGAGGCGATGGGCGGGCTGCCGGACTGGGGCGCCCTGCTGTCGGATGCCATCGGCGCGATCCACCACGGGTCGGCCGCTGCAGCGGATTCGGCCAGGTGGTCCACTCCCCCGGTCACGGAACCCGATCCGGTGCCGCCGCCCCCGCCGGTCGTGCACACCCCGGCCCCGGAACCCGCGCCGGTGCAGGGCGGGACCGTTCCCGAACCCGCGGAACCGGTCGTCGAGGACGACGGCTCCATCACCGTCGACACGGGCAGCGGGATGCTGTCCGTGGCGGACATGAACGGCGACGGGCGGCTCGACGCCGCGTTGCCGTTCGAACCGCCTCATCTCGAGCTCCCGCACATCGACGCGGGTTCGGTTGCCGGATCGCTCGACGTGGGGGTCATCGACGCCGGCGCTCTCGGCGGTGGCTCGATCGGCGACGACTCGGTTGGTGGTGGCTCGGCCGGTGGGGGCGCCGGAGCTGCCGGTTCCGCCGCGGCGGGCTCGGCTGCGGCGGGTTCCGCTGCCGCCGGGTCGATGGGCGCGGGTTCGGTCGGCGCAGGGAGCGTCGGCGCGGGTTCGGTCGGTGGCGGTTCCGTGGGTGGCGGTTCGGTGGCCGCCGGTTCGGTCGGCGGTGGCTCAGTGGGCGGTGGTTCTGTGGGCGGGGGCTCAGTCGGTGGTGGCTCGATCGGTGGCGGTTCGATCGCCGCGGGTTCGCTCGGGCTCGGCTCCTGACCTCGTGCGCGTGGCCACGAATGCCGCGATCACCGCGGCGACGGCGTACAGCGCGGCCGGGACCAGCATCAACGACACCGACCGTCCGTCGGCGGGCACCAGCGGCAGGACCGCGACCATCCCCACCACGAACGCCGAGTTGAACAGGGCGTCCTGCAGTGCGAAGACCCCGCCGCGGCGGGCGTCTGGGACGTCGGTCTGCATGGCGTTGTCCGCGACGAGCTTGACCACCTGGGCACCCAGACCGATCGCCACCGCGCCCACGACCAGCGCCGTCGGGTCGAGGGTCGGGCCGACCGCGACCTGGGCGACCCCCGAGAGCACCGCGCCCGATGCCACGACGACGATCCGCCGCCGACGGGCGATTGCCCAGGGGGTGACGACGGCGGCCAGACCCATGCCTGCGGCCACCGCCGCCGACATCAGTCCGAACCCACCCATCCCGGCCACGACAGGGCCGCCCACGCCGCCGGACTCGGCGTCGCGCAGCAGCAGGATCGCCAGCATCGTGGTGATCCCGAACGCCGCCCGGCCGAGCGTCACGCCGGTCAGCGACACCCACACGAGGGCCGTGGACCGGGCGGCCCGGACGCCCTCGGCCAGTCCACCGGCGAACAGGGACAGCGCATCTAGTGCCACGCCCCGGCCGGGATCAGTGCTGAGCTCGTCGTCGTCGGGTCCCAGGTGCCGGCGCGGCAGGGCCAGGATCGCCCACACCCCCACCAGCGCGGCGACCACGGACGGCACGAGGGTCCACGACACCGCGGCGTCCCCGGCGCCGAGGACGGCCAGGACGGCGAACGCCGCGACCGCGCCGACGGCCGTGATGATCGACCCCACGGTGACCAGAACCGAGTTGGCGGCGGCGAGGATCCGATCGGGCACCACCTTGGGCATGGCCGCGGTCATTCCGGTGTTGATGAGGCGGCCGAGACCGATGGCCACGAGCGAGAGCGCGAACAACGCCGCCAGGCCCGCCCCGGTGTGCACGGCGCCGACGGCGACCAGCGCGATGGTCGCGATGATGGACACCGTCCTGACCAGCGCCGCGACCGCGACGACGACCCGACGATCCCAGCGGTCGAGCGCGGCGGCGGCGAAGGGGCCGACGACCGAGTACGGCAGCAGCATGACGGCGAACCCGCCGACGATGGCGGCGGGCGTCGTCGCGGACTCGGGGCTGAACAGCACGATTCCGCCCAGCGCGGCCTGATGGATCCCCTCACTGAGCAGGGCGGCCAGGCGCGCCGTGGACAACCGGCCGAGGCCGTCCGACTCCCGCAGCGCGGCCGCCAGTCGTCCGCGCGGGGGGCCGACCGGATCGGCGGACAGTGAGGTCACGCACATCACCGTAGCGCTCACCGCACGGGCGGCGACCATCGCGGCGGGACCCGATCGAGGGGACGCGCGTGTGGGTCGTCGGCGACGGGGGCATCATGGGGACATGGACACGGGACCGGACGATCTGGGCGGTGGCGGCCTGTTCGGCGACCGCCTCTACTCCGCGATGGACAAGCGTGATCCCGTCGCCGGGTCGCTGCTCATCGCGGCGCCCGACATGCCCGATCCCAATTTCCAGCGCGCGATCATCTACATGATCGAGCACGACCACTCGGGCTCCCTGGGCGTCGTCATCACCCGCCCGAGCGAGACCGAGGTGGAGTCGATCCTGCCCGCCTGGGCCGAGATCTGCGCTCCCCCGTCCGTCTTCCACATCGGGGGTCCGGTCAAACCCGACACCGGGATCGCGCTGGTGGTGCTCGGTTCCGGCGTGGACGGTGACCGGTTCGTCGGGCTCCAGCAGATCGAGGGTCGGGTGCACGTGGTGGACCTGGACAGCGACCCCGATCTCCTGCGCGACCACGTCGAAGGGATGCGGGTGTTCGTCGGATACACCGGCTGGGCCCCCGGGCAACTGCAGGACGAACTCGACCGCGGCGACTGGTACGTCGCCCCCAGCCTGCCCAGCGACCTGCTCGCCCCCGCCCGCGTCGACGTGTGGGGTGCGGTACTGCGGCGTCAGGAGATGCCGCTGCCGCTGTACGCCACCTTCCTGCAGGACGGGGACGTCAACTGACGGCCGGCGCCCCGGATGAGTCTCATTATATGGGATACAGTTTCTAGTTTGTGGGATTGAGTCTAGGCTCTTGCAGGTGGAGACGGTGAAGCGTGAGTCGACCGCGGTGACCCCGCGGCACTGGCTGGTGCTGGCGGTCGCCACGTTCGTCGCGGCGTCGGGCTCGGCGTTTGTCGTCGGCGTGGGCTTCCTGCTCCCCCACCTCACGACCGTCGAAGGGCTGTCACTCTCGCGGGCCGGGGTGCTGGTCGCGATGCCGCTGGTGGGGATGGCCACGGCGCTGATCGCGTGGGGTTGGCTCGTCGACCGGACGAGCGAGAAGCTGGTCCTGGTCTCCGGCTCGGTCGGTGCCGCGCTGGCCCTGGCAGCCGCACTGTTCGTCGAGTCGTTCACGCTGCTGGCGATCCTGTTGCTGGTCACCGGCGCCTTCACCGCCTCGGGGAACTCCGCGAGCGGGCGGCTGGTCGTCAGTTGGTTCCCGGCCCACCGCCGCGGGCTCGCCATGGGAGTCCGGCAGATGTCGCAGCCTGCCGGATCCGCGGTCGCGGCCATGACCTTGCCGCTCCTCGCTCAGTCGTACGGTCTGGCCGCGGCCTTCGCGGTACCCCTGGCCATGGCCGTGGTCTCGGCGGTCGCGGCCCTCGTCGTCGTCACCGACCCGCCTGCTCCCCCGCCTGCTCCCCCGTCGGCGCCGAGCGCCGCGGTTCCCACGGTGACCGGCACGGCGTCAGCGACCCGTCCCCCGGCGGACGGGTCGCCGTACCGCGGCTCGGGCTACCTGGCCCGGGTGCACGGCGCGTCAGTGCTCCTCGTCCTGCCGCAGGGCATGCTGCAGGCGTTCCTGCTGGCGTGGCTCGTGCTCGGGCACGGCTGGTCGGCGGTGTCCGCGGGCATCGTGGTGACGGTGAGCCAGGTGCTCGGGGCGGTCGCCAGGATCGTGGCCGGAGCGGTGTCGGATCGGGTCGGATCGCGGGTGAGACCCCTTCGCGCTGTGGCGGTCTCGGTCACCGGCGGCCTGGCGGCCCTCGCTGTGGCCGAGGCGCTGGGAGCCCCCGGGGTGATCGCCGTGACGCTCGGCGTGGTCGCGACCGTCCTCTCGGTGTCCGACAACGGCCTGGCGTTCACCGCCGTCGCCGAATACGCCGGCCCGCGGTGGAGCGGGCGCGCGCTGGGCGTGCAGAACACCGCGCAGTTCGTGGCGATCGCGGCGTCCACTCCCCTGGTCGCTGCCGTGATCGAGGCGGTCGGTTACTGGCCGGTGTTCACGGGCGCGGCGGTGGTCGCCGCGGTGGCGATCCCGCTGGTACCGCGCGCAGACGTCGTGCGGGTCTGAGGAGGGGCTGGTCGCGGGCCGGGCCTGCCCCGACGGCCGCTGCGTCAGGACGTCCCGGTCGGCAGGGGTTCGCCTCGGTACTGACCCACCGACCACACGTTGCCCTCGGGGTCGCGGGCGGAAAAGGTGTGATCCCCGTAGTCGGTGTCGTGGAGCTCCATGACGATCTCGGCGCCCGCGGCCCGCGCGCGTTCGTAGACGGTGTCCGCGTCGGCGGTGACCACATAGGCCAACCCGGTTCCCGGCGGCATCGCATGGGGATCATCCGGCCCCGGCCGTTGGTCACCGAGCATGATGCCGCCACCCTCGGGCCACAGCAGTTCGGCGTGCACGATGCGGCCGTCCTCGGCATGGGAGACGGTCTCGACGAGTCCCAGGGCCTCGACCAACCAGTCGATGACGGCGCGCGCGTCCGAGCACTGGAAGCAGTGCCACACGGTGGGGGCGGGCGGGGCCCCGGGCTGGTGTGCGCTCATGCTCAGAGTCTGCGCCGACGGGCGCGAGGGCGGAAGGGCTCCGACGGGGGTGATGCCAAATCGTGGCTGGCTAGACTGCCCGGCGTGCCGCACGCCCCCTCCACCAGCGCAGAGATCCGCAAGGGTCTTGCCGACTGCTCGACCGTCGGCCTGGGACTCGTCCCGCTCGGTCTGGCGTTCGGGGTGCTGATGACGCAGGCGGGGTTCGACTGGTGGTGGGCGCCGGTGTTCTCGATCGTCATCTACGCCGGCTCCATGGAGTTCCTCGCGATCGGCCTGCTCACCGCGGTCACTCCCCTGTATTCGCTGGCCGCCGCGGCGTTCCTGGTGAACTTCCGACACGTCTTCTACGGGCTGAGCTTCCCGATCGAGGCCATCCGCTCGCGGCTCGGCCGGCTCTACGCCGTCTACGCCCTCACCGACGAGGTGTACGCGATCACCGCCACCAAGCGGCGCGTGGAGATGACCGGTGCCCGGACGATGACCATCGCGATCACCTGCCAGTCGCTGTGGGTGGTGCCGGGCATCGTCGGAGCGCTCGTGGGATCCGCGCTGCCGGAAGGACTGGACGGGCTGCAGTTCGCGCTGACCGCCCTGTTCGCCGTGTTGGCCGTGGACGCGTGGCGCTCCTCGGGAGACCTGCCGGCGCCGGTGATCGGCCTGCTCTGCGGCCTGGTCGCGGCGGTGGTGGCGCCCGGGCAGATGCTCATCGTGGGCCTGTGCGCGTTCGTCGTGGTGTTGTTGCTGCGCTACGTCTGGAACACGCGTGCCGGGCGGGACGCGACGTGACCGCCGCCGTTCCCGGGACCGCCTACCTGTTCGCCGGGCTGGGCGTGATGTTCCTCGTGACGCTCGCGCTGCGGGCCGCCCCGTTCGTGGCGCTGACGCGCCTCCGCGATTCCGGCGTTGTCCGCTACCTCGGCCGCACGATGCCCGCCGGCGTGATGGTCGTGCTGGTGGTCTACACCCTGCGGGACACGACCACCGAGCTCGGCTCGTGGGTGCCGGCGGCCGTCGCGTTGGGGCTCACTCTTGCTGTGCACCTCGCGTTTCGACGGGCCGCGGCGAGCATCGTGCTGGGGACCGCGACCTACATGCTGCTGCAGACCCTGCTGGTGTGAGCCTGCCGCTCAGTGGACCACCGGGCACGTGCCCAGGTCGACCTTCCACTCGGTCAGGCCGTTGAGCCACCCCGACCGGAGCCGCGTGGGGTCGCCGAGCGCGGTCAGATCCGGGAAGTAATCGGCGACCGCGTTGAAGATCAGCTCGAGCTGCATCTTCGCGAGGTTGGCGCCGAGGCAGTAGTGCGGGCCCTGGCCGCCGAAGGTCACGTGCGGGTTCGGATCACGGAGGATGTTGAAGCTGAAGGGGTCGTCGAAGACCTCTTCGTCGAAGTTCGCCGACCCGTAACAGATGAGCACGCGGTCGCCCTTGGCGATGGACACCCCTCCGATCTCGGTGTCCTCCATGGCGGTGCGCTGGAACTGGGTGATCGGCGAGGCCCACCGCAGGATCTCGTCGTAGGCGGTCTCGGGCCGCTCGCGCTTGAACAGCTCCCACTGCTCGGGGTGCTCGAGCATCGCGACCATGCCGTGGGTGGTGGCGTTGCGGGTGGTCTCGTTCCCGGCCACGGCCAGGAGGGTGACGAACCAACCGAACTCCTCGGCGGAGAGGTGTTCGCCGTCGACGTCGGCCTGGACGAGCTTGGTCACGATGTCGTCCCGCGGGTTGGCGGCACGGTCCTCGGCCATGGCGTTGGCGTACCCGATGAGCTCCATGGACGCGATGGCGGGGGCGTCGGGGTCACCGCCGGCGTCGTAGCTGGTCATGATGTTGGACCACTCGAAGATCTTGTGGCGGTCCTCCTGCGGCACACCCAGCAGGTCGGCGATCGCCTGGAGTGGCAGCTCGGAGGCGATGGAGGTGACGAAGTCGTCGGCGTTCGACTCGGCGGCGGCGGTGACGATCTTGCGCGCCCGGTCGGCGAGCTCGTCGCGCATCCCGGCGACACCGCGGGGGGTGAACCCGCGGGAGATGATCCGGCGGTGCTTCTTGTGGATCTCCCCGTCCTCGTTGACGAGCATCGACCGCTGCGCCTCGATGATCGAACGGTCGGTGCCCTCGGCGAACCGCGGGATCATCGTGTTCTCCCCGGCGGAGAACACCTCCCCGGTCAGGCGCGAGATCTCCTTGACGTCGGCGTGCTTGGTGACCAGCCAGTAGTGGTCGTCGTCGAACCCGTCGGAGCCCGCGCGCTTGTCGACGCGGTGGATCGGTTCGGTTTGCCGGAGCTTGCGCCACTCGTCGTGGGGGAGCCGCTTCTCGAACAGGTCAGGGTCGGTGAAGTCGAAGCCTGCCGGGATGGTGACGTCCATGGTGTCTCCTGGGGCTGGTCGCCCGCCGGGTCTGGCGGGGATGAAACCGTGAATAGTGGTAACTATATACACGTGGCACTATCCTCGAGTGAGATTCTCGACCGCGCTCTGATGCTGGCGGAGCAGATGTCGGGATCGATCGCGCGCGCGGCGGCGAACTACGACCTGACGGTGCCGCGGCTCGAGCTGTTGTTCGTCCTGGGTCTGCAGGGCGAGTGCAAGCAGGTGGAACTCGCCACGTATCTCGATTGCTCGCCGCGCCAGGTGACCGCGCTGGTGGACGGTCTGGTGGCCAGCGGGCACGTGGAGCGCACGATGCCGCCGGACGACCGGCGGGTGCGACTGGTCAACCTGACGGAGAAGTCACGCCGGATCGTGGACGAGGTGGTGACGGCGCGCGTCGGCCTGGCCGACTGGCTGTTCGAAGGATTCGACGACGACGAGCTGCAGGCGTTCGGAGCGGTGTCCGAGAAGCTGGTTTCCCGGATGAGTGGGCGGGCGCTGAGCCGGCTCCCCGAGCAGTGAGTCGAGCTCGGCCGTTGGGTGACGCCGGCCGTTGAATCAGGCGGAGCAGGTAGCGCACCCGGTGTCCGCGCGGGCGTATTCGACGAACCCGCGGGAGAGGTAGTTGGGGACGGCGGCGGGGGAGTCGTCGTCGCAGGTGTGCAGCCACACCCGGCGGCACCCGGGGACGTTCCAGGCGATGCGGCAGACCTCGGAGAGGAACCAGCCGCCCAGGCCGCGGTCGGCGAATTGGGGGAGCAGGCCGAAGTAGACGATCTCCACGTCGACGCCGTCGTCCCCGGCACCGTCGGCGTTGTCGGCGGGCGGGCCGGTGGTCTCGTCGCAGGGGCTCATGCGGAGTTCGGCGAACCCGACGACCTCGCCGCCCCGGGTCGCACGCAGCGTGCTGACGCACGGGTCGGAGCAGTACGAGGCCCAGTCGCCCTCCGCCCACTCCAGCCGATCGACCCAGTTCCAGTCGACGCCGATCTCGCGGTACATCCGCGAGTTGAACGACGGCTCGGCGGGGAAGACGCGGGAGATGGTCAGCTCCGCACGGCCAGCGGGACGCAGGTGGTCGGCGTCGGTCTGCTGGAAGTAGGTCACGCTGGTCATCGGGTTATTGAAGCACCGCCGCCCTCCCAGACCCAACATTCGCGGGGGGAGGGCGGCGAGGAGATCAACCACGCGGGGTGCGCAGCCTGCGCTATTCGGCTGACCGCTTGTCGTACCGATTCAGTTGAACGAGATGTGCGGAACGCCCGGGAGGTTCAGGTTGTTGACGGACCCGGCAGCGGCGTCCTTCGCCTTGTTCATCTCGTACTGGATGGCGTTCTCGATGCCGGTCGCCGCGTGGGGATTGCCCGCCACAGCGCCACCCAGTCCGAGTGCCGCTGACCCGCCGCCGGCAGCAACGCCGGTGCCGACGATCCCCGCGGGAACCGCCCAAGCGGGGGCGGTGGCCACTGCCGCAGCTGCACCTGCCACGGCAGGCGCGGCAGATGCGGCCCCGGCCGGAATGGCTGCGTTGGCGATCATTCCCGCGATGAGAAGTGAGATCGGATCCACGATTGTTCCCTTTCGTTCCTACTGTGAGAAAGCTGGCGGTCGGATGAGCGTCAGCCGAGGTGAAGTTGTTTGGGGGCGATTGGCGCCTGGGGGATGATCTCCCCGCGTCCGCCGAGGTCGATGGTGATGGTTTCGGGGGCCGGTGGCGCTGGTGCAGGCGCTGGCGCGGGAGCCGGAGCGGGCGCCGGTGCGGGCCGGTACGGGGCCGGAGCGGCCGGCTGCGCGGGGAACACCGGCGCCCGGACGACCGGCGGCGGAGCTGGCACGACCGGCGCGTGCGCGGCGGCCGGGCGGGCCGGCGACGGCTCGCGTCTCGACGAAGGCAGTCGCTCGCTGCTCACCGGCGCGGTCGAGGTCGCGGAGGTGGAGGACGAAGGTTGCGTCGAGGTAGGGGAGGGTGCGGCTGATGTGAGGCCGGACTGCTGCACCGAGGACGCCACCGGCCCAGCCGCTGTGGCTGTCGCCGTCCCCCCGGAGAGCCAAGCTGCTCCCGCTCCCGCCGAAAACCCGAGCAGGGCCAATCCGGTGAGAACCATGAGCGACATGGATCGGGCGAATGGCGGACGCGTTGACCGCATGGGCACCCCTCCTCGAGTCATATGCCCGTGCGCCATTCGTCCGGGCGGATGCTGAACCCCTCAGCTCATGCGGCGTGAACATTAAGACTGTGTCGGCGGTGCCTCAACGTTTTCCTCACTAACGAGATCACCTGGCGAATAATCCTGTGACCTGCTGATATGTCGCCTAACTCAAGGAATCAGGCGAACCCGCAGGTAACAGCGATCGGTAAGTGAATCGCGGTGACATCACAATTGCGTGAGAAGGCTCTGATGCGTGACCGGGATCACAGATGAATGTGACCCACACTGATATGGAGCGACCAGTTGCGAGTCGCCCCGAGATCCGTACTGTCGCGGCATGGCTAACGTACTGATGATCATGTCCGCAGCCGACCACTGGACCCTCAAGGACGGGTCGGAGCATCCCACCGGTTTCTGGGCCGAGGAGTTCGTGGCCCCGTACGAGGTGTTCACCGACGCCGGCTGGTCCGTCACCGTCGCGACCCCGGGTGGGCGTGCTCCCACCGTCGACCAGGCCAGCCTCGGCGAAGGCGCCGGCGACCCGGAGACCCTGGACAAGGTGAAGGCCTCGCTCGACCGGCTCGCGCCCGTCCTGGACTCCCCGGCCGACCTGGCCTCCGTCGATCACAACGAGTTCGACGTCGTGTTCTACCCGGGCGGTCACGGTCCCCTGCAGGACCTCGCCGTGGACAAGACCTCCGGTGCGATTCTCGCCGAGCGGGTGACCGCGGAGAAGCCGCTGGCCATGCTGTGCCACGCCCCCGCGGCCGTGCTCGCGGCCTCGGAGGACGCGTCGTCCTCGCCGTTCGCTGGATACAAGATGACCGGGTTCTCCAACGTCGAGGAGGAGCAGGTCGGCCTGGCCGAGGGCGCGCCCTGGCTGCTCGAGGACAAGCTCGTCGAGCTGGGCGCCGACTACTCCTCCGCCGCCGAGCCGTGGGGCTCGCACGTGGTGGTGGACCGCAACCTCTACACGGGTCAGAACCCCCAGTCCTCGGAGGAGCTCGCCAAGCGGATTGTCTCCGACCTCGGCTGACTCCGTGCCGGTGAGCCACATCGTCGACCGGCACGCCGTCATCGGCGGCCACCGGATCTCGTTCGGCGTGCACGGCGAGGGCGAACCCGTCGTCCTTCTCCACGGAACGCCCTCGTCGTCGTACATCTGGCGCGACGTGGTGCCCGTCCTCACCGGCGCCGGGTACCGCGTCCACGTCTTCGACCTCCTCGGATACGGGCTGTCGGAGCGGCCGCGGGACCCTGACGTCGACACGTCGATCACCGGGCAGGTCGCCATCCTGGAGGGCCTGCTGGGGGAGTGGGGACTCGACACGTTCCACCTGGTGGCCCACGACATCGGCGGCGGGATCGCGCAACGCTTCGGCGTGCAGTCGACCGGGCGCCTGCGGTCCCTGACCCTCATCGACGTGGTGAGCTTCGACAGCTACCCCTCCGAGCGGACCCGGCAACAGATGGCCGACGGGTTGGACGAGCTGGCCCGCACGCCGGACGCCGAGCACCGGGCGCACTTCCGGAACTGGTTGCTGTCCACGCACAGCGACCCGGCGAACTTCGACCCCGCCGCGCTCGAGGTGTACGTCGACCTCATCAGCGGTCCGATCGGCCAACCGAGCTTCTTCCGGCACCAGGTCGCGCACTACGACCCGCGCCACACGCTGGAGATCTCCGACCAGCTGGACAGGCTCGGTCGGATCCCGGTGCAGCTGCTCTGGGGAGCCGACGACACCTGGCAGGTCACCGACTGGGCGCACCGACTCCACACCGCGATCCCCGGCAGCGAACTGCACCTCATCGAGAACTGTGGCCACTTCGCGCCGGAGGAACGCCCGGCCGAGGTCGCCGCGGCACTCCGGGCATTCCTCGACGCCCACCGGGGCTGACCGGGCCCAGAGCGCCCGGGGCTCGCGGTCCCGGCCGGACCCGGGACCGCCGCCGTTGCCGGGGCCCGTGTGAGGATTGTGCCCGTGACGCAACCGACAGAGTCGAAGGTCCGAGGCTGGGCCGCGCTCGCCGTGGTCGCCTACGGCGCCGTGGTGGTGGCGCTGACCATGCTCAAGGCCTACTTCGTGATCGGTCTGCTGTGGCGGCCGGAATCCCAGCGCGGTCGCTCGGTCGAATGGGTACCGTTCGCCCAGTTAGGGGACGCCCAGACCTGGTTCGGCCCGGTGTTCGACGCGCTCGGCAACCTGGCCTTCTTCGTGCCGCTCGGGGTGCTCCTGTACATCCTGCTGGAGAGCCGAGCCGGGGCGGTCCTCGTCGTCGTCGTCACCGGAGCGGCGATCAGCGCGACGGTCGAGGTCCTCCAGTACGCCCTCGCCCTGGGACACTCCGACGTCACGGACCTGCTGTTCAACACCGCCGGGGCGCTGGTCGGCGCCCTCATAGCGCGCGCCTGCGGCCCGCGCCTCCACTCACTGTGGATCGGCCTGGCGCTCGTCACCGCTGCGGTGTTCGCCGTTCTGGTCGTCCTCGGGCCGCGCCTGGGCGACCCCGCCGCAGTGGTGGAGCTGGGGACGGGCAGGTCACCGGCGCGGTGACCCGCGGAGGGGTCGTCGCGCCCCTGGCGCCCCCTACGCTCCCGCGCCGGGGTCGGTGCCGGCGCCGGCGTCAGTGTCGGCGGCCCGCCCGTACCGGCCGGCCAGCCACGCGCACACGATCAGCTGGATCTGGTGGAACAGCATCAGCGGCAGGACCAGGAGCCCGATCGGCTGGCCGACGAACAGCACGGCCGCCATCGGCAAACCCGTGGCCAGCGACTTCTTGGACCCGCAGAACTGCACGACGCGCTTGTCCCGGTCCTCGAAACGCAGGGCCCGGGAGGCGAGTTCGGTGAGACCCAGCACGACCGCGAGCAGCACGCAGCACGCGAGGATCAACCAGGCCAGCTCGGCGGCGCCGATCGTCGACCAGATCCCGTCGGCGACCCCGTCGGAGAACGCCGCGTAGACCACCAGCACGATGACGGTCTTGTCGAACAGCGCGATCCGCTTGATCCTGCGGATGACCGGCAGGACCCAGGTCCGCAGGAGCTGGCCCGCCACGAACGGCAGGAGCAGCTGCAGGGCGATCGTGCCGACCGAGTCCCACGTGATGACCACGGACCCGTCGGTGGTCATGAGGGCGAACACAAGCAGGGGAGTGATCACCACCCCCAGCAGGTTGGACACCGACGCCGACACCACCGCCGCGCTGACGTGACCGCGGGCGATCGCGACGAAGGTGATGGACGACTGGACGGTCGACGGGACCAGGGTGAGGAACAGGAACCCGGCGGCCAGGGAGGCGCCGAGCACGGGCGTGAGAAGCCACTGGCCGAGCAGACCGAGGAGCGGGAACAGGAGATACGTCGAGGCGAGCACGACCGAGTGGAGCCGCCAGTGCGTGAGACCGACCACCAGTTCGCGGGGCTCGAGGCGCGCGCCGTAGAGGAAGAACAGCACGGCGATGCCGATCGTCGTCACCCAGTCGAGCGCGTCGGCCGCGCCACCGGTGGCGGGCAGGAACGCGGCGACCACCACCGCCGCCAGGATCGCCAGGATGAACGGCTCGATCCGGAGACGACGCAGAATGCCCATCCGCCTATTCCACCACCAGGGCGGCGGGGGCCGACCGATAGGCTCGGCACCATGACGGAGCGCAGGCGATGACCGGACAGACCGGACAGGCCGGACAGACCGGACAGGCCGGACAGGCCCCGGAGGGGTGGCGGCCCAGGGCGTTGCGGGACGGCGAGGAACCGGACCCCCGGTTCACGCTCGCCAACGAGCGCACCTTCCTGGCGTGGATCCGCACCAGCCTCGGGTTGACGGCGGGCGCGGTGGCGATGGAGGCCTTCGCGGGGGATGAGATCCCGGAGATCGTCCGCACGCCGCTGGCCTGCATCCTGTTGGTGCTGGCGGCGGTCCTCGCGATCGTGGCGTTCCGGCGGTGGATCCGGATCGAGGCCTCGATGCGTCACCAGCGGCCGCTGCCCATGCCGCAGGCATCCATCCTGCTGGTGCTGGGGATCTCGATCGGCGCGGTCCTGCTCATCGTGGCGATCCTGGGCGGCACCTTCGCATGAGCACGCCCCGGCAGCGGCGGATCGGCGTGGAGCCGCGGGCGGTGCCGCCCGACGCGGGATTGGCCGCCGAGCGCACCAGCCTGTCGTGGGCCCGGACGTGGGCCGTGGTGGGCGTGAACATCATCCTCATCGCCAAGCTGGTGGCGGAGACGTCGGTGTTCTGGGCGTCGGTGTTCTCGTTGCTCACCGTGGTCCCGCTGCTGGCGCTGCTCCGGGTGCAGCGTCACCACGAGCGGCGGGTCGGGCGCTTCGTCCGCGGGGCCGAGGTGCCGCAGACGCGGGCGGCCCACAACGTCGGTCTGGTGGTGTTGGTCGTCGTGATGGCCACCTGCGGCCTGGTCGCCGTGCTCACCAGCCTGGTGACCGGCTAGCTGTGACCCGATCGGGCGGCCCGGCCGAGCGAGGCGAGGCCCTGCTCGAACTGATCGCCCAGCACCTTGTCCATCTTGATCAGCCGACTCATGATGCGCAGGAGAGGTCCGCGCCGGCCGGTCATGTGCCAGGCGACCTCGGTCGATTCCGGACCGCGCGGGACGAGGGTGAACGTGGTGGGGTTGATGCCCTTGATGGGCTTGCTGAACCTCAGGTCGATCACGACCTGGCGCCCCGCGGAGGCGTCGACGATCTCCATCGAGCCGGCACCGGCCTTCGCGTTGCCGGACCACTCGTAGTGGGCGCCCACGCCGCGCTCGGGGCCGCTGTACCGGCGCTCCATGCCCGGGTCGACGTTCTCCCACGGCGACCAGTCTTCCCAGGCATGGAAGTCCTCGAGCTGGGCGAACACCGCCGCGGCGGGGGCGTCGAGGACGGCTGTTCGGCTGATCGAGTATTCGCCTGCCATGGCGGACTCCTCACCGTGTGATCGTGGAATCCATTGTGCGCCCGTCGCCGGCCCCGGGCGGGCGAACGTCGATGCCGGTCGGAGAATCTCAGGTGTTCTTGGCCCGCCCGCTCAGGGCGTCGCGGAGGCGGTCGACCATGCCGACGCCGGGCCCCAGGGTCATGTGGAACAACTCGGAGTGCGGTGAACCGGGATGCGGCCGGGTCGGGGCGATCTTCTTGGCGGCCTCGACCTTGCGGCCCAGGTCGACCAGGTCCTCGGCGGAGATGTGCTTCCGCATCTTGGGGAACTGGTCCGACTCCTCGTCGTCGGCGTGGTGGTCGAGGAGTTCCTTGAACCGCTTCACGGTGGCGATGAACTCGGCGCTCCCGGCGTCCAGGCCCTCGAGCTCCTTCATCACCTCTTCGAGTTCCTGGTGTTCTTCCTTGTCGTGCTCGACCTCGTCCGTGCCGTCCGGCACCTCGCGCTCGTAGACGGGGTAGACGAACAGTTCCTCGGCCACGGAGTGGCGTACGACCTCGGCGATGGCGGAGTCCGCCAGCGAGCGGCGCTCCTCCGGGTCGGCGGTGTCCTCGATCAACTCGAGGAGTCCGACCATCTCGCGGTGGTCGGCGGTGAGGATGTCTACGACGTCCCCGGCGGCTGCGGTGTCGGCCATGAGGCTCTCCTTCGCGGTGTGAGACGGATGGACCTTTCGACCGTAGAGGCGGCCGTGCGCGACGGCCACCGGACCGACGGCCACCGGAGGAGCCGGGGGCCGGTTCGGTGGGGGCCCAGTGGCCGGCTCGCGGCCGGGTCAGTGGCCCGTGCTCTCCGTCTCGCACATGCCCTGCAGGACGCAGCTGCCACAGCCGCCGGTGACGCCGCAGTCCGCGGCGGGGTCGCCGGGCGTGGAGCCGGCGGGGGAGCAGGTGGCGGCGCCGTCGGGGGAGGAGCCCGCGTCACCGCAGGTCGAGGCGTCGGTGGCGGCGGGGTTTGTTGCGCCGGCGGAGTGGCCGCCGCAGCCGTCGGGGCCGCAGCCACAGCCGCCCTGGTCGCCGGATGTGGCGTCCCACCTGGCCGCCGCGCGTGCCCCGGCCAGGCCGGCGACGCTGAGCAGGGCGAGGGAGGCGACGAGGGAGACGACGACGACGAGGCCGCCGACCCAACCGCCGATCAGTCCCAGGGCGAGCGCACCGAGCAGCAGCACGAGACCGGCGCCGAGGAACGAGGGGGCGGCGGCGCGGTTGGCGAGTTCCCAGGCCTCGGGGGAGCGGCGGGTCTCCGGGGTGCGTACGCCCAGGACGCCGTTGCCGGGCAGTCTGCCGACGAGCGCCGCTACACCCGTGCCCGCGAGCACGAGGGCGAGCCCCACGAGGAGCACCATGACCACCACGAGCACTGCGTTCACGCCACCGAGGGTACGCCCGCGGCGTCGGATCTCCGATTCGACTCAGCCCCGCCGGGACCCCGGACCTGGGCGAGCAACCGGGCGAGTTCGCGCTTGTCCTTCGCGCTGAGGCGGTCGAGGAACTCCCGCCGCACCGTGGCGACGTGATCGGGCGCGGCTTTCTCGATCTCGGCAATGCCCTCGTCGGTGGTGGACACGAACGCCCCGCGGCCGTCGTCGGGGCAGCTGGTGCGCTCCACGAGTCCGCGCTTGACCATCCGGGTGACCTGGTGGGACAGGCGGCTGCGCTCCCACTGCAACGCGTCGGCGAGCGCGGTCATCCGCAGCGGACCGTCGGCCTCGCTGAGGTAGACCAGCACCTCGAACTCGGGTTCCGTGAGGCTCGACGAGGTCTTGAGGTCGCGCTGGATCTCCAGATGCAGGCGCCCCTGGATCGCGAGGTAGTCACGCCACAGCGCCTTTTCCTCGTCGTCCAACCATCGCACGTCCTGACCCGGAACCTGTTCAGCCATGCACCCAGCGTACCCGGTTAGTTGACACAACACATAGGGCCCGGTTAGGAATGTGTGTCACATCATCTACTGAGGGAGTCGCATGACCGCCAACACCGCCACCACGACCGCCGACACCACCACCGCCACGCGGCCGGCCACTGCGCCCCCGGCCCCCGTCGAGACCCGCCTGCTGCCCGTGCCGGCGGTCGTCCGCGACCTCGGCCTGCTCCTCGCCCGTGTCCTGCTGGGCGCCGTGCTGATCGTGCACGGCGGGCAGAAGATCTTCGTCAACGGCGTGGACGGCACCGGCGCCTTCTTCGAGTCGGTCGGCGTCCCCGCAGCCCAGGCCGCGGCCGCGTTCGCCGGTGCCGCGGAACTCGTCGGCGGCATCCTGCTCGTTCTGGGTCTGCTCACCCAGGCGGTGGCCGTCCTCGTCGTCGTCGTCATGGTCGGTGCCTACGCCTACGTCCACAAGGCCGCCGGCATCTACGCCGCCGACGGTGGCTGGGAGCTCGTCGCCGTGATCGGCCTGGCCGTCGCCGTGTTCGGTCTGGTCGGCACCGGGCGCTACAGCCTCGACGCCCTCATCGCCGGGCGTCGCGCCGCCAGGGGCTGATCAACCCCGCCCTCGGCCGACGGGGCGGTGCCCACACGCTGACGCGGCCCGACCCGCCCCAGGGTTTAGGCTGGACACCGCCTGCGTGTGGGCACCGGCGATACCAGGGAGAGCAGACAACCGTGAGCAGCAGCGACCAGACCGCCACCGGCGTGCAGTCCGAGACCGGACCGCAGTCCGACACCGGACCGGCCCACCGCTACGGAGCCGGGTTGGCCGGGCAGATCGAGTCGCGCTGGCAGGCCGAATGGGCCGAGCGCGGCACGTTCGAGGCCCCGAACCCCGTCGGCCCCCTCGCCGACCCGGACGGCGCCGCCCCGCCCGAGGACAAGCTCTTCGTCCAGGACATGTTCCCCTACCCGTCGGGCGCCGGGCTGCACGTCGGCCACCCGCTCGGCTACATCGCCACGGACGTCTTCGCCCGCTACAACCGCATGCTCGGCACCAACGTCCTGCACACCCTGGGCTACGACGCCTTCGGCCTGCCCGCCGAGCAGTACGCCGTCCAGACCGGTCAGCACCCGCGCGTGACCACCGAGGCCAACATCGCCAACATGGAGCGCCAGCTCGGCCGCCTCGGCCTGGGCCACGACCGCCGCCGCGTGTTCGCCACCACCGACACCGACTTCTACCGCTGGACCCAGTGGATCTTCCTGCAGATCCACGGCTCCTGGTACGACCCCGAGGCCCCCGCCCGCGCGATCGACGGCGGCGAGCACCCCACCCGCACCGGCCGCGCCCGGCCCATCGCCGAGCTGGTCGAGCAGTTCGTCTCCGGTTCCCGCCCCCTGCCGGGCGAGCACGCCGGCCGCGACTGGGCCGAGCTCTCACGCGCCGAGCAGGAGAAGGTCCTCGACGCCCACCGGCTGGTGTACCTCTCCGACTCCACAGTCAACTGGTGCCCCGGGCTGGGCACCGTCCTGGCCAACGAGGAGGTCACCGCCGAGGGCCGCTCCGAGCGAGGCAACTTCCCCGTCTTCCGCAAGAACCTGAGCCAGTGGATGATGCGGATCACCGCCTACGCCGACCGGCTCGTCGACGATCTCGACCGCCTCGACTGGACCGACAAGGTCAAGTCCATGCAGCGCAACTGGATCGGCCGCTCCCAGGGCGCCCGCGTCCGCTTCGCCGTGGCGGACCAGTCCATCGAGGTGTTCACCACCCGCCCCGACACCCTCTTCGGCGCCACCTACATGGTCCTGTCGCCCGAACACCCGCTGGTCGACGAGCTGGCCGGCCCGTTCTGGCCGGAGACCGGCGCGGCCGGTGCGGGCGCCGGGGGCGGGCTCGACGAGCGCTGGACCGGCGGCCACTCCTCGCCCGCCGAGGCCGTGGTGGAGTACCGCCGGCGCGCAGCGCAGAAGACCGACCTGGAACGCCAGGAGAACAAGGAGAAGACCGGCGTCTTCCTCGGCGTCCACGCCATCAACCCGGTCAACGGCGAGCAGATCCCCGTGTTCGTCGCCGACTACGTGCTCATGGGCTACGGCACCGGCGCGATCATGGCCGTGCCCGGCCACGACGCCCGCGACCACGAGTTCGCAGGAGCCTTCGGACTGCCCATCGTGCAGGTCGTGGCGCCGGCGGACGGCTCGGAGATCGACGTGCAGGCCGAGGCCTTCACCGGCGACGGCGTGGCCGTGAACTCCACCAACTCCGGCGGGCTGGTGCTCGACGGGCTGGCCGTGGACGAGGCCAAGGCCGCCACCATCGCGTGGCTCGAGGGCCAGGGCACCGGCGAGGGCACCATCCAGTACAAGCTGCGCGACTGGCTGTTCGCCCGCCAGCGCTACTGGGGCGAGCCGTTCCCGGTGGTCTACGACTCCGACGGCGTGCCCCACGCCCTGCCCGACGAGCTGCTGCCCGTCGAGCTGCCCGAGGTCGAGGACTACAAGCCCGTCTCGTTCGACCCCGACGACGCCGACTCCGTGCCGTCCCCGCCGCTGGCCAAGGCCACCGACTGGATGACCGTCGAGCTCGACCTCGGGGACGGCCTGCAGACCTACACCCGCGACGCCAACGTCATGCCCAACTGGGCCGGCTCGAGCTGGTACCAGCTGCGCTACATCGACCCCACCAACTCCGAGCAGCTGTGCGCACTGGAGAACGAGCGCTACTGGACCGGGCCCCGGCCCGAGACCCACGGCGCGAACGACCCGGGCGGCGTCGACCTCTACGTCGGCGGCGTCGAGCACGCCGTGCTGCACCTGCTCTACTCCCGCTTCTGGCACAAGGTGCTGTTCGACCTGGGCCACGTCACCAGTGAGGAGCCCTACCGCCGCCTGTACAACCAGGGCTACATCCAGGCCTTCGCCTACACCGACGCCCGTGGCGTCTACGTGCCGGCGGCCGAGGTGACCGAGCGCGACGGGAAGTTCTACTGGACCGACACCTCCGCCGGCGCCGACGCCGCCGAGATCGAGGTGTTCCAGGAGTACGGGAAGATGGGCAAGTCGCTCAAGAACTCCGTCTCCCCGGACGAGATCTGCGACTCCTACGGCGCCGACACCCTGCGTGTGTACGAGATGTCCATGGGCCCGCTCGACACCTCCCGGCCCTGGGCCACCAAGGACGTCGTGGGCGCGCACCGCTTCCTGCAGCGGCTGTGGCGCGTGGTGATCGACGAGAACACCGGCGAGGTCCGCGTCACCGACACCGAGTCGGCGGACGGCGCGCCGGGCGAGGACGTGCTCAAGGCGCTGCACAAGACCATCGCCGGGGTCCGCGACGACTTCGCCGGCCTGCGCGACAACACCGCGATCGCCAAGCTCATCGAGTACGTCAACACCCTGACCAAGACCTACCCGACCGAGGGACCGGGCGCCCCGCGCTCGGTCGTCGAGCCGCTGGTGCTCATGGTGGCGCCCGTCGCCCCGCACCTGGCCGAGGAACTGTGGTCGCGGCTCGGGCACACCGGGTCGCTGGCCCACGGGCCGTTCCCCGAGCACGACGAGTCCTACCTGGTCGAGGACTCCGTCGAGTACCCGGTGCAGATCAAGGGCAAAGTGCGCTCGCGCATCACCGTTCCCGCCGACGCCACGCCCGCTGATGTCGAGTCCGCGGCCCTGGCGGATGCCAAGGTGCAGGAGAACCTCGGTGGCGCGGCGCCCAGGAAGGTCATCGTGGTGCCGGGCAAGATGGTCAACATCGTCCCCTGAGTCCGGCCCCGGATCTGGCCCCAGATCTGACCCTGAATCCGCTATCCGGATTCCGGATCCGCTACTCCCGTGCGGGTAGCCCCCTGTGGCTCAGGCTGGTTGTGAGTCGGCGATGGGCGCTGGCGGGAGGGTGTCGAGATGACGGTGGTTGTTCCATCACGCGAGCGCAGCGTTGAGGAGAGGCGGCGGTTGGCGCTTGAGTATGTCGAGTGCCGGTATGGCACCAAGGCCGCGTTTCTGCAGGAGCACCGGATCGCTGAGTGGCAGATGCGGCGGTGGGTGGCCGCGTTGGCTGACGGTGACCTCGACGGGAACGTCATCCCGCGTCAGACTGGGGAGATGACCAGGGAAGATGCAGCTGAGGTTAGGCGTCTGAACGCCCGAATCGCCAAGCTGGAAACGGAGTTGGATTCCGAGCGCAAGGTCGTTGATGCGCTGGGAAAAGCTATATCGGTCATGCACTCACTTGGCGTGGCCGACGACGGGGAGGACCCGACTGGACCGAGCAGCAGCGGCGAGAGCACGAGGAGCT